>NZ_LGRP01000001.1:149555-345914 GCF_001636635.1 Paenibacillus sp. O199 | reverse complement strand
TTCCCTGAACTGAACACACCTGAGAACATGGAGTATGTCTATAACACGATTGATCAAGCAGTTAAACTTGAAACCAATTGGGGTTATTATACCCTAAAAGACATTCAGAGTATCGATCTGGATGAGTTGAGTGATTACATCAAATACACTGCAAATAAACGTCTGAAGTTGATGGGTATGGAGAAGTTGTATGAAGGTGTAGATGTGAACTGTATGCCTTGGATTAAGCCATTTTCAGATGAAGCTTTGAATTCAACTAAGACCGATTTCTTTGAGGCTAAATCACGCAACTATGGTAAAGTTGGCGATGATAACGGATTTGATGATTTGTAAAATATTTAATTAAGGGAGCACTAAATATACATATGACGGACACTAATAAGCATAAAACAGACTTTGAAAAAGTTCGAGAATTTCAAAAGGCATTCAATTGTCCAGCGCCAGATGTGCCTACACCACTAAGTGATACACAAGCAATGAATCGAGCTTCTTTTTCAGCAGAAGAAGGAATTGAACTATTGTTTGCGACTGCAATGGACAAGGAAAAGTTTAAAGACATGTATGCAGAGTTTTTGGTTCGACTAAATAAAAGCTATGAAAAGCAATTAACAAAAGAGTTTCCACCTACAAAATTGATTGGTCAAGTTGACGCTCTAATTGATAAAAAGTATTTTGCTGAAGGTGGACTTGTGGAAACGGGTGTTATTCCTGATGCTATATTTAATTATGTTCATCAGGCCAACATGGCGAAAATTTGGGATGACGGAAAACCCCATTATGACGAGTATGGTAAAATTATTAAACCTCCGAATTGGGAAAAAGACTTTGCACCAGAACCAAAGATTGAGAAAGAGATTAATCGACAAATCGAACTTGGTTCCTCAAGATTTAATTAATACATATATGGCGGTGGTTAATCCACTGCCTTTTTAATTTAACTAAAGGAGACATAAACATGAAAAACTATCTCGATTTAATACAAGATATAATGGACAATGGTGTACATAAGGGAGATCGTACTGGAACTGGTACAGTATCTGTATTTGGCAGACAACTCCGCTTCGATCTCTCCGAAGGATTCCCCTTGGTAACAACCAAACGAATCCATCTCAAATCAGTAGTGCATGAACTATTATGGTTTTTGAGCGGGGATACGAATATATCCTATTTGAAAGAAAATGATGTAAAGATTTGGGATGCTTGGGCAGATGAAAATGGTGACTTAGGGCCAGTGTATGGATCACAATGGCGTACTTGGGAAGCACCAAACGGGGAGAAGATCGATCAGATTGCTGCCGTTATTGATTCGATCAAGAATAATCCGGATTCGCGCCGTCATCTGGTAAGCGCATGGAATGTGGCTGAGATCAGCAACATGAAGCTGCCACCTTGTCATTTCGCGTTTCAGTTTTACGTTGCAGAAGGTAAATTATCATGTATGCTAAACATGCGTTCTGTGGATACGTTCCTTGGTTTGCCATTTAACATTACCAGTTATGCGCTGCTGACTCATATGATTGCCCAACAGTGTGATCTTGAGGTAGGTGAATTCATCTGGTCTGGTGGCGATGTGCATATCTACACTGATCATGTGGAGCAAGTGAAAACTCAACTTAAGCGTGAGCCCTTCAAGCTTCCTAAGTTAATTATAAAACGTAAGCCTGATTCTATTTTTGATTATAAGTTTGAGGATTTTGAGTTTGAGAACTATCAGCATCATCCAACAATTAAAGGTAAGGTATCGGTATGAGCAAGCTATCAATTATTGTTGCGATGGACAAGAACGGACTAATTGGCTGCGAAGGTAAATTGCCTTGGCATATCCCATGGGATCTCAAGTATTTCAGAGAGAAAACTCTCGGAGCCAATGTAGTAATGGGAAGAACGACATATAAATCAATAGGTAAAGCACTGCCGCATCGTACCAATATTATTCTTACGTCAGATAAGAACTACAAAACTAATAATTGTATCGTAGTCAATAACATAGATGAAGTGTTAAGGTATACTGAAAAATCTACAGCAGACACATTTGTAATAGGTGGCTCATCCATCTATCAGCAATTCCTTCCTTATGTTGATGACATGTACATCAATCAAATTCAATCTGTGTATAATGGAGACGCATACTTTCCTCAATGGGACAAAGAGGAATGGGACACCGTACAAGAGCAAGTTGTTGAGACTACTGAGGATGACACAGTATACAAAATAAAGGTAAAATATATAAAGAGAATAAGAATAAATATATGTACAATGTAAATATATTGTGATATGATGAGTACAGGTTAAAGAACCTGTACTTTTTCTTATTTAAGGAGGATGAGGCATGAGAGGAGAGTTAAATATATTTAATGAAAGTACTGCTATTAGTACCCACAGTGTTGCTTGTATTGGTTCTTAAGAGTCACAAGAAATGGATAACGCTAGAGAATATTAAAGAGACCTTAACTGCAAGATTCTGGAGTCAAGTTTTCTACGCTACGGCACTATCATATATCGGATTCAACATTTTAAGTTCTTTGACAAATGGATATCATGAAGCTACTCAAGATATACTTGTAAATGTCCCAATTGTTTATGTGTACAGTATTTTAATTAGTCCACTAATTGAAGAATTAATCTGTAGAAAATTATTTTTTAACTGGTTAGATAGGAGATTTGGATTCATTATCGCGGTAGCATTAAGCTCTCTAGCATTCGCTATTCCTCATTTTAATCCTTCTCTTATGTTGGGGTATTTGTGGTTGGGAGTTGTGTGGTCTTGGCATTATAAAAAGAGCGGTAATATTCTAATAACAATCATTAGTCACGCAATATATAACTATATTGCTATCTTAATTATGTCGATGGGAGGATAGTCAATACATATGATGAACAAAGTGATACAATTTTTATTTTGGAGTAGGGCATTTGAGGGGATTAGAGAAGCACATAGAAGAATGTGCTATGAGTTAGGTAAGGACGATCAAGAAAGAGAGCACTCATATACGTACGTGGATGAATCATATCAAAAATAAACAATAAGAGGTAAAATACATATGAAAATTAAAAGTGTTATTATTGATAAATATTCAGAGCTTTGTCCTCTGAGCTTTATGAAATGCGAATCATTCAGCGAAGTGGAGTATAAAATTGAAAGAAGTATTGCTTTGGGACAAACGATCAAGAGAACTGAAAAAGAGAGACACGTTCAATATTACCATAACTGTTTCGTTATTCAGAACAATACTGTAGTAGATATGTACAAGGACTTGAGTAAATGTGTTGATGTAAGAAAATCGGTTAAAAATGCCTATGACTGGAAGGCTGGAAAAGCAATTGTTTAAGTGAAAGCCGTCTTTTATCAAAATATTGAATACATATAACAACGAATAATAAACATCTAAGTTAAGGAGAATCTTCAAATATGAGTATACTCGAAGCTGCTCAATATAGTTTTCATGGATTTACAGTGATTTCAAACTCTGGTAAGAGATATTCTTCAGACATGTTAAATGTGAAATGGATCGGATTGCACTATGCTTCCATGAACAACTGTGGAATGACAGATGAAGAACGTAAAGGTGAATGGGAAGCAGTGATTAGTTTAAGGAGCAACTGAAAAACTAACTTTAATGTAAAATAAAGGAAGACATACAATGCTACTGTTTTGGATTAATCCATTCGAAGAAATGTTCAACATTAAATCATATACCAAGTGGTATCACTATTTCTGGGCGATGCCGTTAACTGCCATACTTTTCTGTGTATGTTGGGTTGCGGTTCCATTAATTCGCTTAATCGACCATCTACAAAGTAAGTCAAAACGTAAATAGGTTAAGGAGGATATAACACATGGCAATTGAAGCACATCGTTGTAACGTAACAGATTGCAAGGGATTCATCGTATTTGAAAATGCAGACTTTGATAAACCAGAAGTGGTCGATGGAATGTACCAGTACACAGCCCCAAGGTGCATAGAATGTGAAAAAGAGTATAAGGTTGTTCCTCACTATATCGTAATTAGCTTGGATGAATACGGAGATATGGAACACGTTGAATCGGCATGTATCACCGAATATGAAAGACGAGCGAAGGAGCGTAAGATTGAAGAGGAAACAGATCCGTGGGAACGTGTTCGCAAATTCATTGAATTCAGCGGCTACACGTACTCAGTGAACGATGTCATTTACGCATACGCTGACTATCGGCAAGAGCCACGGTATTTAAGCCATAGCATGAAAGATTGCATCGACAACCTGAAAGAATCGCTTGATAAACTTGTGCCATTTGGCATGTAGGGAGGATACATAAATGACAAAAACATTGACCCGGGAGCAAGTATTGGCGATGGAGCCAGTGGAAATCGACCGCTATATTCATTCAAATTTGTTTAATGGCGAAGATTTAACAGGATTTAAGTATATGCATGTAACTTATACAATACCCGACAGACGCGTTTTTGTTAAAGAAATTGATACAGGCGTGATATGGAGAGAATGCCTAGCTTATTCCCTAGAGATATCATCTGCATGGGAAGTAGAAAAGAAGATCAAGGAACTTAGGTTACAGGCTAAATATTGCACAGCATTAAAACAGGTTGTGGTTGGCACAGGAGAATATGTAGGAATGTTTGACTATATACACGCAACACCTGAACAACGTTGCAAAGCCGCGTTATTGGCTGTACTGGACATTTAGGAGGATATTGAAGATGAGGAATAAGCATCGTGGCAAGCACATTGAAACAGGAGAGTGGATCAAGGGTTATTTAATTGGAGACGATGTAATCGTAGGTGACATTGTGGAATGGGATGAGCAATATTTCTGTACTGAATTCTGGTATTTAGTTGATCCAGTAACGGTAGGCCAAAGTATTGGGAAGGCGGATGTTGTGAGTAAAGAAGATTTATTTGAGGGAGACATCCTCTCTCCCAATTGGGCAATCAAGGAACGCGAAGCTAAAGTCATATGCTATGACACAAACCAATCAAAATATAAGGCAGTGCCATTGAGTATGTATTTAGCTAATGCGGGTAATGGTGGTTGGACTGGTTACGACATTGAATGGATGCCACATAAGATTGGTAACATACATGATAATCCTGAACTATTGGAGGACTAAAGATGAAAAATATTGAAGTGGGTCAGACACTTTATGTGAATATCAGTGGCTTTCTATATAAAGAGGCGAATTTAAAAGAATACACTGTACAAAAAGTAAATACATCAAGTGTATACGTTTTACAAGAAAGTGGTAAGCATCCTATTAGATTGAACAAGAGAACACTGACTAGCGATAATGGAGTTTTGGGTCATTACAAGGCATATGTTAATGCTGATGAATATTGGGATAAGATTAATCGAGTTAATGAACGTCGAGATCTTGCAGATAGTGTCAAAGAGAAAGTTGGAAGAATGAATTTAGAACAATTAAAAGAGGTTGACGCATTAATAAACAAAATGAAGTCTGTAAAAGTCTAGTTTTATAAAGAAGAGGAGCTGTTAAAAGTTGAAAGTGATCATTAAAGAAGAGTCGACTTGGGTAGCGAAGCCCGAAACAGTTAACGTTGAATACTACGTAACTACAGACGGAAAAGAGTTCAAAAGTAAAGATGATGCCAACCATCATCAAATGTTAATCAATATTGAATCGGTAGGGTTCTCAAATGAATTACCTGATAATGTAGTTTATCACTACATCAAAAATTTAGATGATTTGAAAGTACTAACAAATGAAAAATTCATAAAACTTAAATTACACTATATTGAAACTTATACTTTTCCCTGCTGGATTGGCATACAAACAAAATATGATTACGACTATGGTGATGAGTATGAGATTTATGATATCGGTGAACTAAAAGAGGAAATGAAAAGAACAATTGAATCATATAAAAGCTTGCTAAGTAAAGTAACTGAGGAGGAAGCAATTTGACTAAATCAACATTTGAAAAACCAACATCAATAACAATTGATGCACTATCGTACCTATCTGGAGCATTAAAAAATGGACTAAAAAAAGATCTTCAGAAACACCAGAAACCATGCGATGACTGTAAAGGTACTGGATTAGAAATTACAAATCAAATATACGGAATATCTGATGATCCAGACAAAAGCAAACTCTTTCCTTACGATAATCAATACATAATTAGCTGTAGACACTGCCATTCAGGAGTAGTGAATTTGTGTGAATTTTGCAATGAAAAACTATCACGGTTTAATGATTGTGATTGCCCAGATGCATTACATGAAAAAGATATTCAAAGAGCAGCAAGAGAGCAAGAATTGTGGGATAAAGCAATTAAATTAGATCCGACTAATGATATTGCCATGAATATGGGTATGTATCAATCAGATGACTACCCTTATAGCGATGGTTACTTTGCAAGTTTTGATGAATTCATTGAGACATGGGAAGATAATCATGAACCAGATGAACAGAAACCTACCTATGTATGGGGCACTCGTTCAATTAGTTTATCACTTGATGCTGACGATATCTTAGATCGTGAGTCCGAAGATTTACATGAGGATGCATTAGATAATATTGAAGAAAAAGATGAATTTCAAAAGTTTCTGGATGAGTGGTGCTCAAAACAAAAATGGACAACTACATATTATGGTGAGAACAAATATGCAATTAAGATTCCATGGAATAATTAAGTGGAGACAAATATGAAATATCACATAACGCCAAAGCAAGCTAAAGAAGTAACAGAGGAACAATTTTATTCTTTCTTTAACGACATTGTATCTCGTAAAGATTGGGCTAATTATCACCATAGGAAGATGGATATTGGTAAGATGATTGACTATTTGGACGAAGTAACAATTGGCAAAAGTATTGTAGATGGGAAATGGAATGTGTGTACTTTTCTTACCGATAAGCACTATGAAGGAGAAGAACTAGTGGATGCTTTGTGGGAAGCAATGAAAGATGAGATTGACGAACAATAATAGAAAGAAAAAGGAGAATATTAAACAATGACTATTCAAGAACCAAAAAAGAATTTCGTAACAGTAACTTGTCAACAAGGCAGATACACACTTGGGTCATCAGAAGAAAGTGCTCGTTATTATTTTGTAATTGGAAGAGATGACACTAAGGATCTTTGGAAGTCATTTTTGGTTGACATTGAAAAAGACTGTATCAACCATAGAGATCAAACCCCTCTTGAAGTGGCGTATGAGATTAAAGAAATCTACGATGGTTACTGGATACATAGTGGTGTTGGCGACATTCAAAAAATGATTGATTACCTTGAGAGTATTGAAGAAGAAGAGGAAAAGATTCGAGAAGACTATGAGCTGGAATATGCTAAGTATAAAGTTGAGTATTGGGTTAACCAAGTTAAAGAGCTTGAGTTTGCTAAGAACAAGGTCGCCAATTAAAGATGTGATTATTCTATATGAAATACCTGTTTCACAGAGAAAAACCACCCAATTAAGGATGGTCGGATAGCTTAGTTTAGAAAAGGTGTGTAGAAATGCAATCGAACAAGTTATACAGGTCTTCAAAGTAATCAAAGATAAACCTAGATACCTTATTACTTTGAATCCGAATGTAAAGAACCCTACTAAATTGTACATACATACTAACGAGTTTTTTCATCTATATCAGCTACCCTTCGTAAGAGAATAACTAATATAGATCTCGATCACTCGTAGACTGATGAAATGGCTCGAATCCTGAAAAAAAGTTGTGATTAATCAAAATTCTGTGTCTAATCTGTGTCTTTTAACATTAAATTGAATTTAAATAACAAAATATGTATAAAGGGAGATGTGAAATGAGCAATGTTGAAATTAAAGTTAACGTAATTAACCAATTGAAGCTGTTGCGACAGAGCACTTTTAAGGACAAATTATCATTTCTTGATGAAGACATTCAGAACGCTCAACGAGCAAAGGCTACTGAGGTTCATGTAACGATAGACTACTACAACAAGAAAGTAACAATCGAAAACAACGGTCAAGCACTGGTTAATCCACAAGCTCTATTTTCAATCGCTGAGTCAGAATGGGATGAAGATATTCAAAGATCGGAATCGCCGTTTGGAATGGGATTCTTCAGTAACATTACTGTGAGCGATCATATTGAAGTGTTAACGGGAAATAAACATATTGTCTTCAATGTTGGTGAGATGATTCAGAATAACGAAACAGACATAGAGGTAACTGAGACAGACAATACATATGAAGGTTTCAAATTGATACTGAATAATTTTGACTTTACAGAAGTATCAATATCTCTGATTCGAGAGCGAGTCGAATTGCTAGGGAAATACATACATGAGTTAGATATCTATTGTGACAATAAACTTCAACCAAAAAAGAATTTGACAGATACAGATGGCAGCGTGTTTTCTAGTGTGATTGAATCGGATAATATTCAGGGTTGGATTGCATTAAACTCAGGATTCAGCCAAGACCTAAAAGTGTTCTATAAGGGTAGGTTGGTGACTAAACTTGAGAATTACTATTATGTTAAAGGCGATTTGCACATCAACGATAAAACTTTAAATCTAACCTCTCCAGATCGCAAAGACATCATTAGAGATGATAAGTATTTTGCATTCTTAAAGGAAGCAACAAAATACATAAAAGAACTTGCTAATAACAGTTTTCTACATGGACAACAGAAACACATTGAGAATCATATTGATGCTATCTCATGGAATGCAGATAAGGAAAAATTGAAAAATGAAATGTCATTCCTAGTGTTTGACACAGAAAATGAAAATGACTCCGAATACCTTAATAAGATTGCTTTGGCTAAAAGAAAGAATCCAGAAATCAGAAGCGTTAATCAATATGAGGTTTTCATTAAATCAGAAGCAGCTAAACAGTCTGAATCGAATCATAAAGAGATAGAATTCACGCAAGAGGTAAAACGCAAAGCACCTGAAGCTGATGGTATTTCTACTTGGTATGGAAGTGAAGGGTCGGCTGGTGGACGAAGTGAGCCTAAAATCGATGAGGATAAAATCGAAGAAAGAAAAGGGCGACAGATCGACTTTGACTCTGAACCAGTATTCTGGTTATCATTCGATCAAATAGTTGAACATGAAAAGAAATTTAAAATTGCAGAGCATTACAAACTCAAGGTGATTGTGTCTAGGAATAAGTTAGAAAGTGGAATTTTAGAAACATTGGGCAAAGATCAAAACATTGTACATATTTCAGAACTAACCGAAAGAACTTTGATTAAAGCATCCATCTCAAATACTGAGCTGAGTAAAAAGGAGAGCAGAGCCCTAATGTTGTTGGACATGATTAGTCGGATGATTGGATTCAGCAGAAATGTATTCTCTATTGGAGACGTTATGGTGCTAAAACAAACTCAAATTGAGGTATTAAACCATACGATTGAAAAAATTGAAGACGAATTTGTAGCGGTACATGACTACATAAACAATAAAGTATACATAGACAGATCAGTAATAGATGATAGCAAACTTAGAGAGAGTAATGATGAGAAGTTAGATATTAGTGACTATAAGTTCCTCTTGAGTAATTTGAAAGAGATTGTTCGAGCAGTTAGTCTTATGAATTTTGATGAAGTAGAAAGACCTAAAGATCTGTACGACTGTTTGATTGATGGTTTGGCAATAGCGTAGTCAACACTAAATAAAAAACAATACAAGGGAGATATAATAAATGACACTTGAAAACAGTATTAAAGACACAATCACCAAAAAGCTAGAGGATGGAACTGTAGAGAAGTTAATTGAAGAACAACTTGAAAAAGGTGTAGTAAATGCACTTGAAAATCTATTTCGCTCATACGGTGATGTCACAAAGATCATTGAGGATAAAGTTAAATCGGTAATGGTTCCCTATCTTGAGTCTTATGACTATTCGCAATACATAATTAAATTGGATGCAGTTTTGGTAGATGTTCTTCAAAACTCAGCACTTGAAAATAAGCAGCTTCTTAATAATTTCAAAAATCTTATGATTGCAGATGACAAAGTAAAGCAATTGAATGTATCGGATCTCTATAAGCAATGGATGAGTTATGTATCTAAGAACATTGATACGAACAAATTAGAGGTTGATTACGATGATGGCGTTAGTTATGAATATGCCGAAGTTACATTAGATGTAGAGTATAGCGAAGAAAGACTGTGGGGTTCGTATGAGTACGCTAACTTGATTTTTGAATGTGAGAAAGATGAAGAGATGAATCAGTCAATTAGATTGTATCACTGGAAGGAAAGTAAAGACAAAGGGTGGAGTATTGAGCGTCATGAAGTAAAGGATATAAAATCTCTTAGACACTTAAATGATTTTGAGCTCTTGCTGATGAAGTTGAATCAGAACTATACAACCTTAAATATCGATGTCGAGTCAGATTCGGATTGTGTTGAGGTTGAGGCAAAACCAGAGCCAACATTTAGTTAATACATAATTCCAATGAAACACTTGTTTTAAGAAGAAAAAAAGAAATCGCTCCAATTAAGGAACGACTCTTCATACGATCCACCATCTAATTTACCCTTGCAGGATTAATTGTACTTTGAAGTGTCATTTAAATCAACAATACAAAAGAAAGATTCTACATTAAACATGTAGTCAATGGTGGAGACAATGAAAATAAGCATCAAACTGGAGAAACGTATCGCAAATTTTAACAATGAAGAAATGATTAAACTAGCAAAAGAGACAGGAGATAAAGAATTAAAAGACAAAATTATCAAAAACAACATGCATTTTGTAGTCAAATTGGCTAACAAGACGTTAACTAGCGGCTCACTTGAAGAACCAGATGAGTTAGTTAGTATGGGGATGGTTGGACTAATAAAAGCTTATGATACATATGACTACACTAAGAATATTAAATTCTCCACTTATTTAGCAAAGGTGGTAGTAAGAGAGTTCTCAGCAAATGCAAGAGCAAAAGGTATGAAGTGTCGTAGCAAATATAGCAGCATTAGTATAGATAACAATCTTTACAAGACAAACTCTGGAGACAGCGAAAAATTATTGTCGGAAATATTGGCTGATGATAGTCATCTTGACTTGATTGCTGTTGAAGACTCCATGTTTGACAATGTACTAAGTGGACATATTGAACATAAATTAACCCCAAAAGAGAAGATTGTGTCTCGCAAGTATTTTTTCGATGGTATGAGTATTTCTGATATTGGCAGAGAAATGAATGTATCAAGACAGGCCGCGCATCAATATTTTAAGAGTAGTGTGAAGAAATTAGCTCCAGCATTTGCATAATACATAGTTTTAATGAAACTTATATTTTACATAGAAAAGAGGAACATCTTGAGCAGAAATAAAATCATTAAGTACTATGTGCGTGATGAAATTACATATAAAATCACATATAAAAATAATTCAGAGTGGATCGAAGGAATCGGATTATTTCATAGTCACAATGTAAAAATCAAAAAGAAAATATGTCCTCTAGTATACCAAACAGTATTCAATAGGCATTATGCATTAAATATTGGAAAAAGTTATATTGATAAGGCGATTAAAGAATATTTCGGAGAGGAAGATGTGAATGGATAATTCGGAACTAAAAGAACTTTTCTACTCAGAAGAAATGAAACCAATCAGACAAAGTTACTATAACGAAGCTTACAGACAGGGAAAGTTCGATGAAGCAGCAAGCAATGGACACGCAGAGGAAGTGTTTGATTGGCAAGGTGACGACTTTAGTGTTTGGAAAGACAAGGTTTGGTACTCAGACAAAGATCAGTATCATGTCGGAGTCGAGGGATACATGGGATTTGAGAATATGACTCAAGCTATTGAATGTTATGAACAGTTTAATGAAGCGTTTAAACAATACATAGAACAAAATGGTGGATTAAAGGAAAAGCATCTCGGATGGCATAAAATCTATAGTGTTAGAGCTGTCAATGTGGCGTATGAGAATGAGTGTTATTGGATTTTTCTTGATGGGAACAAGTCTGAGGAAATAAGTGACTTGTATTGGTACATGCATGATGTAATTAATCAACTAAAAGAATTGAATGATTCTTTGTAAAAGATGCATTTCAGCGCTAATGAGGAGAGATAAATATTTTAAATGTAGTAATTAATGCTTGGCTATTGTTCTTTTCAATCCTTAGTCTAGTTGTATTTATAGGTGTGGTTAGAGGTAAATTGAAATTTACATGGGGCCATTTATTGTGGTTCATCATCGGTATGATTTTCGTAGCTATCCCATATCAGGCAATGATATATGAGTTAATGGAGACAAAATGAAAAATGTAAATAAACACATAGGCATATACGGCTATAAACCATCAGCAAGGTTATATAGCAATGCAGACTCTCTCTATTGCAATAACTGTGAAGCTACGCCGAGACTTACTTCAACGAAAGAATACTTCGTGCCCTCAAAATGGTATCAGTTTTCAAGTTGCCTAGACACATGCACATGGATTATTTGCTCAGATTGTTGTACACCTTTAAAAGTAAAATAGAGAACAGGAGTGATGCATTATTCAGATTCAAAGTTACACAAAGATTTTAAATAGTAGATTTGATAAGGGATTGATTGAGAAAGAGAAGTACGACAAATACATAGTTAAACTTGTAGAGTGGCAGCTAAACTACGGCATAGAATATTACCAGACCGAGAACGATCCATATTAATAGGAAGGTAAATACATATGATCGAATTAAACGAAAAGGAATTATTCTTGATTTTTGAAAAACGATTAAGAATGTACTACCCTTCATTTAAAGATAAGGCTATAAGATTTGATTACAACTTTGATATGAACTATGCAAGCTACGATTATGTTAACAGGAAGCTCCACTTTAACAACTACATCCTTCATTTTCAGTTTGAAGGTGACCGTTACAGAAAGTTTAGCTATCATGAAGCGGTCAGAATGATTGAGCGTGAGCATCCAGAAACAAAAGTGAGATTGAACTTATACATAGATAATGAATTAAACGACATAGATGATGAAGACAATTACAAACAGAATGTAAAGTTTTATTGCATTTTAGATTCAGACGATGTTGAGTTGACTGGTGACCAATTATCTTCAATGATTGACCTTGCATTAGATACTCGAACTGAAAATTGTGATAATCATGAATGGCTTAGTGAATTATCCTTGAGATATCAACGTTTTTTAAGGACAAATTCCTGATGAAACATCAATTTTATGAGAACTAAATATGAATAAATTAAGAATGAAAATATGTACAAATTAAATATTTCGTGTTATAATCATACTCATAGAGGCTACAAACGTACACAAATATACCAGTGTGGCTTAATTGCGAACACTTGTGTACATGACTTTAGAGGAGGTTGTATCACTTTGAGTAATATACTGAACTTAGATTTGGGTTTTAAGTGGACCAAAGCAGAAAGAGATGGAAAATTTTATCGTCAGCCCACAATCGTAGGAGAAGCAAAAGACATGTTTGATCAGAATATTAAATCAGATCATTTCGTCTATAATGATGAATTATTTGTGGGAAATGTTGCGCTAGAATTTAGTGATATAAAGTATTTCTCACTGAACAACAAAAAAGCTGAAGCTGAAACTAGCGATGTTGTTATGAAGACCACTTTGGGATACTTGGCAAAGAAAGATAAAGTGAATTTGGTTAGTGGACTTCCCATTAACTTTTACTTCACACAAAAAGCTCCATTCGAAGAAAAACTACTTGGTCTAGCTGATCAAGGAGAATATAAAATTCGTAAGGGTAAAGGGAAGAGTTACCCTGTGCAACCCATCGTTGAAAGATGCAAGACGGTTCCACAGGGTTTGGGTATTACAATGGATTATTTACTAGACGACGATGGAAAGATCGTCAGATTAAAAGAAGCAAAGAAAAAGATACTTACGGCAGACTTAGGGTTTTACACTTTAAATCTATTGGGATTTGATAAGTCTACAATAATGAAAGAATCGAAAAGTGTATTGGTTGGTGTCGAGAAAGCCTACACACTGTTGCAAACTTACATACAAAAATTAACTGGACATACACCTGCAATTTATGAATTAGACCCATACGTGATTTCAGGCAAATATCAGGGACACAACATTGTTCCTTTGATTAGAAGAGCATTCAAATCATTGGCTTTACAGATTAAGAATGAAATTGAAAGTCTGAATACGGAATTTGACATATATTTAATTGCTGGTGGGGCTGCACGATATATCTTTGATTACTTAGATCTGCCAAATAAAGTCTTGATGGATCAATTGGCTCAAGTGAGAGGATACGGGAAGATAGGTAGAAAATCATGGAAATAGCGGCAAGAGCAAGATTACGACCGATTAAAGATGAAGATCTACGCGAAGCTTGGAAAAATCTGCCCCCACACGAAGATAAGAGCGATGTTGTAAGGAGAGCGCTTAGGTTGCTGTTCTTTGGTAGCAGCCCCTATTCAAACAACGCTCATTCCAGCTACCCAGCCAATGAAGAAATTGTTGAATTCATTGTTCAGAGCAAAGTCGAACAATCAGAGGATGCAGAGCTATATGAAGAAAAGTTAGACGAGCTGTTCGAATCATTTTAATGTAGGCTTCGGCCTACTATACATAGATTATAATCAATAAAACAGATGTGCATTTTGCACTTACACAGTCGCATATACTGTCTTAACGAGGTGATGACTGTGGACGAGAGCGTCAGAAGAATTACTGTTAATGATTCAAGGATCAATATTGTTTTTAACGCTGATGATGGACTAAAAGCACCATTAGAGCAAAGTGAGGAGAAGTCATTAACAAGTAATCATAATGAATCCGCAGCAGACATTTTTAGTGAGATGGGCGAAATGATTGGGCTGGATAAGGTAAAGGATCTCATTTACGAAATTTATTCTTTGATCCAAATAAACAAGTATCGTAGTGAAGAAGGTCTCAAGAACAGTAAACAGGTTTACCATATGATATTCAAAGGGAACCCCGGAACTGGAAAAACTACAGTAGCAAGAATTATCTCTAAAATGCTTAACAAAATGGGTGTACTCAGTAAGGGTCACTTAATTGAGGTTGAACGTGCCGATTTAGTTGGGGAGTATATTGGTCATACCGCCTTGAAGACTCGCGACCTTGTTAAGAAGGCCATGGGGGGGATTCTTTTCATCGATGAGGCATATAGTCTTGCCCGAGGTGGAGAAAAAGATTTTGGTAAAGAGGCTATAGACACACTTGTAAAAGTTATGGAAGACAAAAGTGATGACCTGATTATCATATTAGCTGGATATCCCATAGAGATGGAAGATTTTCTTCAGATCAATACAGGATTACCTTCTCGTTTTCCAATTCAGATCAACTTTGACGACTACTCTACAGATGAATTAATGTTGATCGCTCTAAAAATGGCATCAGAAAAAGATTACAACTTTACAGGTGATGCAGCAGATAAACTCAAGAACATAATACAAGAGGAAAAGGATCTAAGAATACACTTCAGTAACGCTAGATATGTTCGCAATGTAATTGAGAAAGCAATTCGTCATCAGGCAGTGAGACTGATGAAGAGACGAGAAAAGATGACTCGCCAAAATTTAATGGAAATTACAATGCGAGATATAACATCTAACTTAAATGAAGCTAAAAAAGTAGAAGGAATTTATACTGTGTAGAGTCTCAAATGAGACTTAAAGGAGGTGATGATTATGTAAACACACATCTGAAATCATTATAAAATCAATATTTGATCAAGAATGAGGAGGTGGCTTAACCAATTGTGTAATCAATGTAATTCGATGCTACTCCACAATCATATCGATAGGGGTTCGAATTTAAAGCTTCGAGATACTACCAATCGAGTAGATGAATTGATACAAACAGCCCATGATATGGGACATAAGGGTGTTGCTGTCACAGATCACGAATCGATTTCAGCTCACGTTAAAGCGATCCAAGCCACAGGAAAGTTAAAAGAAGAAGGTAAAATTGATAAAGATTTCAAACTGATTCTGGGCAATGAAATTTATTTAGTGGACAGTCTTGAGGAAGTAAGAGACAACTATAAATCCGGTGGAGTCACCAAGTTTCCTCATTTTCTTTTGTTGGCTAAAGATGAAACTGGTCATGAACAAATTCGACATATGAGTTCTGTTGCATGGAATCAGTCATACTTCACAGGCCCAATGTTAAGAACTCCAACAGTTAAGGATTTTCTGAAATCAATAGTAGATGAAGATCCCGGACATTTAATTGCCTCAAGCGCATGTTTGGGCTCCCCACACTGTATCGGTCTTCTAGAGATGAAGCATTATCTGGAGCAGGGAGAGGAAAGTAAAGCAAAAGAAGCATATAAAAGAGTATGTGAGTTTACTGACTGGTGTATTGGAGTGTTTGGAAAAAATGATTTCTACCTTGAGCTCCAGCCAGCATATAGTGAGGAGCAAATTTATTGTAATAAAGAACTATTAAAATTAGCTGAAAAGTTTGATCTTAAATACATTGTTACAACTGATAGCCACTACTTACGTCCAGAAGATCGAATCGTCCACAAAGCATTCCTTAATTCAAAAGACGGAGAGCGAGAAGTTGATGCCTTTTACGAGGCCACCTTTGTGCAGAACCACGAAGAAATAAATGAACGTTTGAGCTACTTGAGTCACGATATTGTTAAAAAGGCTCTAGATAACACAATGGAAATTGGCAACAAAATCAAAGAATATACCATACTTAAACCAACAGTTATTCCAAAGATTGATTTGCCTGAATTTGAACTAAGAGGGCTATTTAAATCAATTTACAACAAGTACGAATTTATAAATAAAATGGCTCATGCACCGAACCCACAAGATAAATACATAGTTAAACTTATTGAAGACGGATTTTATGAGCACCTACCATATAATACATATAGTAAAACTAAGTTACACGAAGTAGCAAACAGAATCGATACAGAGCTTGGAGAACTTTGGAGAATTTCAGAAAGTCTTAATCAATCAGTAGCAAGTTATTACATAACAGTTCGAGAAATTGTTAACGTTATCTGGGATGATGAATGTGGAAATAGTCTAGTTGGCCCTGCTCGTGGTTCCGCTGCTGGATACTTAATTTGCTTCCTTTTGGGGATTACTCAAATTAACCCTCTTGAATATGATATTGAGATGCCACATTGGAGACATTTGACCTCGGAACGACCAGAATTTCCAGATATCGATATAGATACAGAAGCAGCAAAACGTAATCAAATCTTTAGACAACTTAAAAAATACTTCGGTGAAGACAGAGTATTGCAAGTCTGCACTTTTGGTACTGAGGCATCCAAATCAGCGGTTCAAACTGCTGCAAGAGGATTGGGGATTGATAATGATACAGCAATGTATGTTTCTGGATTGATTCCTTTCGAACGTGGAAGCAGTTGGACTTTAAATGATTGTGTTTATGGTGACGAAGAAAAAGAAAGAAAACCTGTTACAGAGTTTATTAACGAGATAAATAAACATGAACATTGGCTTAATGTGTCGATGAAGATTGAAGGATTGGTAAATAAAAGAAGTATCCATGCGAGTGGTGTTATTGTATTTAATGAAGAGTTCTACAAGACCAATGCAATGATGACTGCACCCAATGGAACACACGTTACACAGCTAAGTCTTGAAGATTGTGAAGCAGTATCTAATATGAAATTTGATCTTTTGACTATTGAAGGACTTGATAAAATCAGGGTTTCACTGGATAAGTTACTTGAGAAAAATCTAATGGAATGGCAAGGGAACTTAAGATCCACCTATAACAAGTATCTTCATCCAACAAACATTGATATTGAAAGTCCCAAAGTATATGAGCTAATAGGACAAGACAGCATTACCGACTTATTTCAGTTTTCTACAGAAATAGGAATTCAAACAGTTAAAAGAACCAAACCAACTAATCTAATTGAATTAGCATCAGCCAACTCTCTTATGAGACTTATGGGAGGTGGACATGGGAAGGAAACACCAATTGATAGTTTTATCCGTTTTAAAAACAATATTGACGAATGGTACGAAGAACTTAATGAAAATGGCTTAAATCAAGACGAAATCGAGACAATGGAAAGCCATCTACTTAAACTAAACGGTGTTGCTGACACGCAAGAATCAATAATGTTGCTATCCATGGATAAGAAAGTAGCAGGATTTACAATCAAGGATGCTAACAAACTTAGGAAAGTAATCGCAAAAAAGAAAGCCGATGAAATCGAAGACATTAGAAATACCTTCTATAAAAAGGGTTTGGAACTTGGGAATCGTCAAGAAATTCTTGATTATGTGTGGAATGTGCAGATAGTAAGACAGCTTGGATATTCTTTCTCTGTACTTCATACCCTCGCATATTCAATAATCGCCCTACAAGAAGCAAACCTTAACATCAACTACGATCCTATCTATTGGAGAACAGCTTGTTTGACGGTAAACTCGGCATCGATTGATGATGACAGTGATGAAGAAGAAAATCACAAAGCTCAGTCAACCAACTATGGAAAGATTGCAGCAGCAATTGGTAATATGCAAAGTCGTGGTGTAATGATCGGCCTCCCAAGTATCAATAAAGCTGGATTCGGTTTTGAGCCTGATATCGAAAATGATCAGATTATTTTCGGTCTAAAAGGTATTAACGGTATAGGTGATGATGTCGTTCAAAATATCATCAAGAACCGCCCATACACTAGCTTCGATGATTTCTTGGTCAGAATGCATGATTCATCGGTTATCAAAAAGTCACAAGTACTACAGTTAATTAAAGCCGGATGTTTTGAAGATTTTGGGAATCGGATGAAAATCATGACTGCATTTATTGCTAAATTGTATATACCTAAAACAAAGTTAAATCTACAGAACTTAAATGCTGTAATTGAAAGCAACATCATCCCAAATGAAATGAGCAAGTACACTAAACTTTTCAATTTTAGAAAGTATGTTATGAAACACATTCACAAAAAAGACGGTAAAGATAAACTTTACGCACTTGATAAAACTTCAACTCCATTTTACTATGAGCACTTTTCTGGAGAGGGTATAGTTGACTATCATAATAACTTCCCAATTATTAGAGAGTCGAGCTTCAAAAAAGAATATGACAAGAAGATGGATGGCATCAAGGAATGGCTCTCTACTCAAGAAGTTTTGAATTTGTTCAATACTAAGCAATATGAAAAAGAATGGAATACGCATGCTGAAGGAACCATTAGCAAGTGGGAAATGGATTCACTATCATTTTATTACACAGAACATGAGCTGAAGGATATCGACAAAGAGAAGTATGGAATTGTTGACTATAGCAGCCTTCCTGAAGAGCCAGTAATAACAGAAATGATGCATTTTAGAAATGGATCTAGACCTAAGTTTAAGTTGAGTCTGATTGCCGGGACTGTTCTTGATAAAGACAAAAACAAGAACACAGTGACAGTGCTTACAGTAGATGGCGTAGTTACAGTCAAATATTATGATGGTGCTTTTGCCCATTACAATAAACAAATTTCTAAGCCTAGGCCAGACGGAACAAAAGAAGTTGTAGAGAAGACTTGGTTTAGTAGAGGTAATAAGCTTGTGTTATATGGATACCGAAGAGGGGCGCAGTTTAGACCCTATAGATATAAAGATTCACCAATTAACCACACTACAATGCTTATCAACAAAATAGATTCATATGGAAATATTAAGGTAACTCAAGAAAGAGCTAAAGTATAAAAGGAGACCAGAGAAATGGAGAACAAGTTTAGTAAGTCAAAGATTGAACAGATTATTGGGCGTACATTGACCAATGAAGAATATAAAGAAGTAATTGATACAGTACTAAATCAGCTACTGGCTGAAAAACAAGAAGGTAAATAAGAGAGGAATGATTGATTGGCTACAAATCTAGGCAAGGTTTTCGAAGAAGACTTTCAGAAGTCTGCTGCACAAGGGGCGGAAAAAATATTTTTTACACGCTTAAAAGACACGTTTATTCCACCGGATCTTCGCAACAGAGTTAGAGTAACAAAAAATGATTATGACTGTATGATGTTTGCGAACAGCCACATTTTTACACTAGAACTTAAATCAACAAAGGATAAGTCGATCAGCTTCCAAGAAAGTGTAATCAAGCAACATCAGATCGATAAACTAAATGAAGCAAATACATATGATGGTGTTATATCAGGTTTCATAATGAATTTCCGTGAGCCAGATAATAAAGTGTACTTTATACATATAGAAGAGTTTTTGAAGTATCAAAACATAGCTCAGAATCAAATCAAGGAACATACATATAGAAGCAAAGTAAATAAAAGTAGTATTTCACTAGCGATATGCGAAGAAATAGGAATTGAGATTAATGGATTTAAACCTAGAACGAGATGGCACTATCACTTAAAAGACTTTATAACGGAGGCAATTAATACATATGGAGCGAATGAGGAAGTGGTTTTAAAGTGAATGAAAACCTAAGATTGAAACGAATGTCTGAATATACAATTACTAATACATATGCTGCTGTTTATGACTTTGATAAAAAAGAATTTGAAGACATGTTCTCAAACTGGATTGAAGATATGCTTAATAAATACTCAGATGTAGAACATTTGTCCGATTAATTGTGTTATAATAAGAATAAAAATATATAAAGAGAGGAATTTTAATGTGATTGTATTAAAAGATATGCAGAAGTTAAATGCATCTCAAATTACAGCCTTGATCGGTAAGATCAGGGCTATTGTTTATACTCGTGTATCATCTGACATTCAAATTGATAATTATTCACTAGAATCTCAGATCGACATATGTGTAAAAGATGCAAAAGATAAGTTTGATATCAACGAAGATGAGATTATTGTTTTACGAGAAGAGGCAGAGTCTGGAGATAATCCTAACCGTCCAATGCTGAATTACATACTTTTCTTACTACAGAAAGGATTGGGAACAAAAGTCATCTTTCTACACCCAGATAGACTGAGCAGACATTTGCACTTGCAACAGCAAATTACACATCAAATTTGGGAACTTGGCTGTGATTTGCACTTTGTTGAGTTCGATTTGCAAAAGGGAAATGCCGAGTCAATGTTAAATTACAATATCCAAGGTTCCATTGCTCAATACAATAAAGCTAAAATCCTTGCAAATACGAAACGTGGTAGAAGGACGATGGTTTTTAACAATAAAATACCCGGGATGAATCGTATTTATGGATATACCTATGATAAAGATTTAAATACCCTTGTTGAGAATGAATATGAAAAAGAACGATATCTGACAATGGTCAATATGATATTGGAGGGCTCAACTGGTTCAGAGGTTGCCGCATACTTAGCTAAAAAGAAGTATCCTGCACCAAAGGGAGACAAATGGTATCAAGCAACCATCAGTCGAATACTCAGAAATGAGTCTTATATGGGTACATACTATTATGGAAAAACTGAAGTAGTGCGAATCAACGGTAAGAAAAAACAAGTACCAAAACCCAGAGAGCAATGGCAGAAAATTACTATACCTGCTTATGTTGACGAGGTTACATTTGGTCGCTTGCAGAAGTGTTTAGATGGAAATATAAAAAATGGTGGTCGCCCCTCAGAAGATTACCTACTAAAAGGGATTGCCAGATGTGGAAGATGTGGAGCTGCCGCTTCGTCTGGCATTACCACGAGGACGCAAAATGGATTGCTTAAATACTATAGTTGCACAAGAAAGACAAAAAAATCGTATAGTGTTGAAACTGGAGAATCCAATAAACTTTGTTTAGGAGAAAATTGGCGAGTTGATATGGTAGACTCTCTCATTTGGAACGAAGTAGTGAAGCTGATTGATAATCCTAAAACTCTGATCGATAAGATGCTTGAGAGAATTTCAGATGTATCAAAAGTTAGAGACATGGAAAGAAATAGAGATGAGATTATCAAATTGATTAAAGAAAAAGAGTCTTCAAAGGCGAGATATATTGATCTGTACGCAGATGGAATAATTAAATCTAAAGATGAACTCTCTATTAAATTGGAACCAGTAGAGAATGAGATTGATGAACTAAACAAAGAACTTGGCGCAATAAATGATAACCTTAAATTAAGTCAGAGTGATGACGATAATATACAAGTAGCAGTTTCAATGCTAAATAAGTACAGGAAAATAGTTAAGGATAGTCTGTCTATAGAAGATAAAAGAAGGATAATGAAGCTATTCATCGAAAAGGTGATATTAAATGATAATAAAAGGCTGGAGATAGTATATAAATTCAGCACTTTTAAGGAGATTGAATCTATTAATTCATCTAGTAACTCTATCAATCACCAAGTCAATGGAAGATAATAAGAATCAATTTATCCTCATCTTGGCGGGATACTCGGAAGAGATTGATTTTTTTCTGCAGACGAATCCCGGATTACCTTCCCGTTTTCCGATCCAGGTTGAATTTCCGGACTATAGCATTGATCAATTGATTCAAATCTCCGAGATTATGGCTAAGGAACGTGACTATATTCTCATGCCACAGACCATACTCAAACTAAAGCAGCATCTGCTTCAGGAAAAAAATGAATCTCTTCATGCGTTCAGCAATGCCCGATATGTCCGAAATGCCATTGAACGATCGATTCGCCATCAGGCAGTTCGACTATTGGAACAGTATACCCAGGGAAATCCGGGAAAACTAGAGCTGATGACCATCCGCACAGAGGATTTGAAGTTTGAGCAAAAGTAAGCGATAATATAATTTTTAACGCAGCCGGCCGGGTTAACCGGTTCGGCTTAAAGCATGCCATGGAACCATGGTGGCACAGAATATATGCGGAAACGTAATAGAAGGAGTGAATATACACGATGACAAATGGAACACATGATACAGATATGGTGAAGAAGGATCGCGCCGTGTTGGTGAGTCTGGTTACCGATGAGGTCAAACGTTCGGGTATTAACCCGGAGTACTCCCTTGAGGAGTTGGTAAAACTGGCCGAGACGGCAGGCGTGGAAGTGCTGAGTGTATTGTCACAGAACCTGAAAACCCGGGACACCAAATGGTTCATTGGTAAGGGGAAAGTGGAAGAACTTCGTGCAGTGGCTGAGGAAATGGGAGCAACAACAGCTATTTTTGACCAGGAGCTGTCCGGTGCTCAAGTTCGTAACCTGGAAGAAGCGTTGGATCTCAAAATTATTGACCGCACCCAGCTGATTTTGGATATCTTTGCGCAGCGCGCCAACACAAGAGAAGGTATTATCCAGGTTGAGTTGGCTCAGTTGAGCTATTTGTTACCACGTTTGTCGGGTCACGGAAAGAATTTGTCCAGACTTGGTGGCGGAATTGGAACGCGGGGTCCAGGTGAAAGTAAACTGGAGACGGATCGTCGACATATTCGTGGCCGCATAGATGACTTGAAGCGTCATTTGGAAGAAGTGACACGTCATCGCAAGCTGCACCGGGAACGTCGCAAGAAGACGGGGATCGTTCAGGTAGCCCTTGTAGGTTATACGAATGCGGGTAAATCCACCTTGCTTAAACAATTAACGGCCGCAGATGTGTATATTCAAGACCAGCTGTTTGCCACACTGGATCCAACCTCACGGACGATGGAACTGCCAAGTGGTAAAGAAATCGTACTCACAGATACGGTTGGGTTTATACAAAACCTTCCTCATGATCTGATTGCGGCTTTCCGGGCAACGCTGGAGGAAGTGAATGAAGCGGACCTTATATTACATGTGGTCGATGCATCATCTGCAATGCGTGAAGACCAGATGAGAACTGTACACACGATTTTGCAGCAACTGGGTTCAGGGGACAAGCCTCAATTGGTATTGTATAACAAAAAGGATGCTTGTACACCGGAGCAGCTTGAGATGCTTCCTTTGGATAAAGAACATATCAAAGTGAGCGCTCTAGATGCAGATGACTTGCTGAAAATTCGTGAGCTTATCCAGGCTGAATTGACTGGCGCTACCAAACGGTTCCGTATTCCGGCTGAGCGTGGCGATCTTACATCTGTACTTTACAAAATAGGCGATGTTGTTGAGACCACATTTGAAGATAATGATGTAATTTATGAAGTGGAACTGCAAAAAGGCGAATATGAGAAATTCGGTTATTTACTTGAAGATTTCATACAACTGTAACATCGATGACATATTTGTATGATAAGTTGACACGATAATTGATGTTTGACGTCAGATTCGTGCTATGAAGGGGAATGAAGCAAGATGGCAAGCTTTGATTCAGAGATTATTGAACTTCAACGACAGGTTGAACGTCAGATTGAGGGGCAATTGCAACAGATTGACCGGATCACCGATCATAACCAATGGAAAGTAATCAATGCTTTTCAGCGTAGAAAAGTCAGTGATTTTCACTTTGCGGGTTCAACGGGGTACGCTTATAACGATCGCGGGCGTGAGGTGCTTGATGAAGTGTATGCCGATGTGTTTGGTGCAGAGGCGGCACTGGTGCGTCCCCATTTTGCATCAGGTACACATACTATTGCTACAGCTTTGTTCGGTGTACTTCGTCCAGGTGACGAGTTGTTGTACATTACGGGTAAGCCCTATGACACATTGCATAAAGTCATTGGCAAGCCTGGTGATGGAACAGGATCATTACGGGATTTCGGAATTGGCTATCAAGAGACGGGTCTGTTAGAAGATGGCGGAGTAGATTGGGCGGCGGTAGAGAAAAGTATCAATGCAGCGACAAAAGTCATTGGTATTCAACGCTCCAGAGGATATGATTGGAGATCTTCCTTCTGTATTGAAGAAATCGCTGATATGGTTACACGTGTAAAGGCGATCAAGGAAGATGTCATCATATTTGTGGATAACTGTTATGGTGAATTCACGGAGGAACGTGAACCAACTGAAATCGGGGTAGACCTGATGGCAGGTTCACTGATTAAAAATCCCGGTGGAGGTCTAGCGGAAACCGGTGGATACATATGCGGGAAGGAAAAGTACGTGCAATTGGCTGCCTATCGTTTGACTGCTCCTGGAATTGGCGGTGAGGTTGGCGCGATGTTGGGAACAACTCGTGGCATCTACCAAGGACTTTACATGGCTCCGACAATTGTAGGACAGGCCGTTAAAGGGAGCACATTCGCTGCGGCGATGTTTGCTGCATCCGGATTTGTAACCAAACCGGCATGGAACGAGATGCGTACAGATCTGATTCAGGCTGTTCAATTCAGTTCGGCCGAGCATTTAATTGCCTTTGTACAAGGGATACAGCGGGCTGCTGCAGTAGATAGCCATGTAGTTCCTGAACCTTGGGACATGCCGGGTTACGAGCACCCTGTCATCATGGCGGCAGGTACGTTTATACAGGGTGGGAGCCTTGAATTGTCGGCAGATGCGCCTATCCGTGAGCCTTTTATTGGCTATATGCAGGGCGGTTTAACGTACTCTCATGTTAAATATGGCGTTTTGATGTCATTACAGACCATGAAAGAACGCAAATTATTGTGAGTTTATCTAACACATCATTGACACTTAGTAATAACTAAATGTACAATAGAGTGAAGAATAGATGACTGGAAGGTTGATGAATGATGGGTGACGAAATTCGCAGAAATATGGCCTTATTCCCGATAGGTATTGTAATGAAACTTACGGATCTGTCCGCGCGTCAGATTCGTTATTATGAGCAGCACAGTTTGATTGTTCCTGCGAGAACGTCAGGTAATCAGCGTTTGTTCTCTTTCAATGACGTAGAACGATTGCTGGAAATCAAGGCTCTGATTGAAAAAGGAGTTAACATTGCAGGCATTAAACAAGTGATGAATCCTGTATCTAAAGAGTCAGAAGAAGCGACTGTTATTACAGCCGATACGGAAGTGAAACGTAGAGAACTATCGGACTCCCAACTACACCGTCTGCTTAAACAACAACTGGTGTCAGGTAAGAGACCTGGACAAGTATCTCTCATCCAGGGAGAGCTTTCCCGTTTCTTTAATAAAAAATAAGTTCGTATAACCTCGTAAGTCAGGGGAAATCCTGCTTTTGGGTAGGAGGACTCCTTGACCCATGCAATATTCTAATGTACAAATATAACAGGCAAGCCAAATACGCAGAGAAGAAAGGGAGAGGGTATCGTGAGTTTTACTAAAGAAGACATACTACGTATCTCAAAAGAAGAAAATGTACGATTCATTCGTTTGCAATTTACCGATTTGCTTGGAGCAATCAAAAACGTTGAGATCCCTGTGAGCCAGCTTACTAAGGCTCTGGACAATAAAATGATGTTTGATGGATCTTCCATTGAAGGTTATGTGCGTATTGAAGAGTCCGACATGTACCTCTATCCGGATCTCGATTCTTGGCTGATTTTCCCTTGGGTAGCCGAGAACCGTGTTGCTCGACTGATTTGCGACGTATATCTTCCGGATGGTAATCCGTTTCCAGGAGATCCGCGTGGCATCTTGAAACGAAACCTGAAAGAAGCCGAAGAAATGGGATTCACTTCCTTCAACGTCGGTCCTGAACCAGAGTTCTTCTTGTTCAAAACAGACGAAAAAGGAAACCCGACTAACGAACTGAATGACCAAGGTGGATATTTCGACCTAGCGCCTACGGATCTTGGTGAAAACTGTCGTCGTGACATTGTTATCACACTTGAAGAAATGGGCTTTGAGATCGAAGCTTCCCACCATGAGGTAGCTCCAGGTCAGCATGAGATCGACTTTAAATATGCTGATGCTCTAAAAGCAGCAGACCAGATCCAAACGTTCAAACTCGTTGTTAAAACGATTGCACGTCAGCATGGTCTACATGCTACCTTTATGCCGAAACCACTGTTTGGTATGAACGGTTCCGGTATGCACTGTAACCAATCCTTGTTCCAAGGCAAAGTGAACGCATTCGTAGACGAGTCGGACGAACTGGGTCTGAGCAAAACTGCACGTCACTTCATGGCTGGAACTTTGAAGCATGCGCGTGCGTTTGCAGCAATTACGAACCCAACTGTGAACTCATACAAACGTCTTGTACCAGGTTACGAAGCACCTTGTTATGTAGCTTGGTCCGCTAGTAACCGTAGTCCAATGATCCGTATTCCAGCTTCCCGTGGTCTGAGTACACGTGTTGAGGTTCGTAATCCGGATCCGGCTGCTAACCCATACTTGGCTTTGGCTGTTTTATTGAAAGCAGGTCTGGACGGAATCAAACGTGAGCTTTCCTTACCTGCTCCGATTGACCGTAACATCTACATCATGTCAGAAGAAGAGCGTGTGGAAGAAGGCATTCCAAGCTTGCCGGCTGACCTGAAAGAAGCATTGAATGAATTGATCCGCAGCGAAGTTATCTGTGATGCTCTTGGCGACCACGCCCTGGCTCACTTCTACGAGCTGAAAGAAATTGAGTGGGACATGTATCGTACACAAGTCCACCAATGGGAACGCGATCAATATATCACGTTGTACTAATTAAAAAAACCTTGTAACTACGGGGTTTTGGTTTTGAAGGAATGAGCCGGGGGACGTTTGGAGGGAATTGCACTTCTATTGAGGTTGCGTCCCCCAAACGTCCCCCGATTTTTTATTTTCTGATCCAAAAATACGGGAAGTGTAATCTTCATACTTATCAATGTTCCGCTTTTCTAGCTTTTTAGAAATATGAGCATACACATCGGATGTAATTTGCACACTGCCATGCCCAAGCTGCTCTTGTACAAATTTTATGTCAGCCCCAGCTTCTAGCATGATCACAGCATAGGTATGTCTCAAGGAATGAATTGTTAATTCCTCACTTAAACCAGCCTTTCTCAAAATTCTCTTTGAAGCATTAAAGAGACTAGATATAGGCATCGGACTACCATCATTCCTGCACAAGACCAGGTTTAAATCGTGTCTGTACATTGATTCCCCTAAATTGATCTTATTTTGATTCTGCCATGAAGCATGATACCTCAAATCATTTATGATTCCGTTACTTACGCTAATTGTGCGGGTAGAATTTCCGGTTTTTGTATCTCCGAAAAGTTCGTCCTCGTCTTCAGCTTGAAAATCGAGTGTTTCATCCACGTATCACTAGCGATGATATGGTTCACCTACTAAATGAAATACAAAAGTATATGAACGGTGGATTGGTTTACATCCCTAAATCAAAAGGTTTGCGTAAAAAATGGGGTGAAAATTCAGGCAGCAGAAAAATTTTGAATCTTAGAAATGATGAAATCCGGCAAAAGTTTCTCGATGGTGACACTATCGATCAACTTTCAGATCGATTTTGCCTTTCAAGCGATACTATTAAAAAGATCGTTTATACAAAATAATAGTTTAACAAAAGTCGCATTGGAAGAAATTCTAATGTGACTTTTTTGTGTATAGTATAGTTTAAATTGTTTACTACATATTTTTAAGCTTTTACTATCGTTAAAATAACATATAAAAGAAGTAGTTGATTTTACTTCATAAAAACTGTAGGGGGATAACAAATGAATGATTTTTTTAGATTTGATACTCATGAAGAACGGCGGGCGTTATTAATCAGAGCAAGGAAAGTCGCTTTATCTGCAATTCGAAAGTATTCCTTAGAATGGGATAGCATCCAGTTTATTCAACTATCCGATACGATCACGTATAAAATTGAAACCAGTACAGATAACAATTATTTACTTCGCATTCATTCGGACCGATTAAGCAGAGAGGAAATTCGCTCTGAACTCCTACTGTTACAAGCACTGAACAAATCGAAAGATCTAAATGTACCAGAAGGGATGGCAAGTTGTGATGGTATTTATGTATTGGACATCGAAACAGAGATAGGATATAGGCGCCCTTATGTAACGATGATGCGGTGGATAGAGGGTGAAAAAGCAGCAGGTGAATTTACAGATAGTCAAGCATATAATATAGGTATATTGATGAGCAGGCTCCATGCAGCAGCAAAGGATTTCAATCCACCTTCTGATTTTGTAAGACCTACTTGGGGAGTAGAAAGTTTTAAACGTGAAATGGCTAAGTTGGAACTTTACTATGAACGTTTTTTATCCGAAGAGGGATGGAAGCTGTATCAAGATGCAGCTGAGAAGGTTGTATCCCAACTTACCACTATGCATCCAAGTGAACATAACTATGGGCTCATTCATGCTGATTTACATACCGGTAATATGGTTTTTAAGGATAATGAACCCTATCCGATTGATTTTGGAAGATGTGGGTACGGATATTATCTCTACGATATGGCAGGCACCATATTGGAGCTTTGGCCAAAGCATCGATGGATGCTTATCCAAGGTTATGAGAGTATTAGGAAGTTGGAAACGGACTATATTCGGGATCTGGAATGTTTTTTTGTCATGTTCATGATCGAGAACTACTGCCATCACGCCTCTGATGCAAGAGAAACAGCCAGTTTAATCGATGAACAAAAATATGCCCAAGCATACATAAGAGAATATTTAAATGGTAATCCATTTTTATTCGAAGTGATCGAGCCTGTAAATATGGATTAATACTAACCGATAACGGGCTAAAATAATGATATAATATGGTAATGGTTTACAATAAGTCGCTGTTTAGAGTGTTTGTTCATATCATCAAGTCTTAAAAACGTGAGCTATGACTTCGAGTTTATATATAAGATCTACTTGTGTACTTAGCGCTGAAACTTTTCTGTTTATTATGAAGATTTATGCTTATTCATGAAGTTTGTCCGATCCAGTTGTTCTTCAGCTTCTCTAGCTCTCCTTCATTTTCGGGGTATATTATGACGGAGCTGTTTGGGTAGTTTCGTGATTTTTTAAACTGGCATTCAGTTGGAATGAAGGCGACTCGGATTGGTGGGTCGTCTTTTTTCTTTTCTAGGGGCTTGATGGTTTGCGCCGGATGTTCAGGTCAGTGAGATGCCGAATACGGTTGAGGCATTATGGAAGATCGAGCTTTTATATGGAAAGCATCCTTCCTATACGGAGAGTACGTATGTGGTAAAGTTAACAACGAAGCTGGAGGGTGGAGCTTCGAAGTGCTTCTTGGTCATCGATTTGAGGGATAAGTTCGATGAGTTCCTCAGAGATTTTAATGTTTTTGGAAGTATGGAGAAGGCAGAGCTGCATCAAACCAATGATTATGTGAAGCACCTTAAAATTAACGGTCTATTCAGGAGAGTGCCTAACCTGCTGACGGAGTTGGAAGGCTCCGATGGTGCAGATGAAAGCTTGGAGTTGTTCAGCATGGTTACATTCTTTACCTACCCTTATTTGACTATGCCTGCAGTCCTAACAACAATCTATATTCTATTCAACGTTCCGTTGGATAATCTTACTACACAAAAAACTTGACGCTACCGCCGCCATACGAATATTTTAGAATGTAAGCTTTAAACTTCATATTCTGCAGAATTAGCATAATGTATTTATTAAGAACCCCATTATGTCTTTAAAGCCTCCTAATTCAATTGGACACTCGAAGCCACCTCAGATACACTAAATGAAATGAGGAGAGCGTCCATGAAAAGATGGAAACGGGAGGTTACAGTCCCATCACACAAGTTGAAAACAGCATTAATCAATCCTCAGTATGATCCTTCACAGACTTACGTTTCTCGGTTGGAGCGTCCAGAATGGGTAGCTGTAGGAATGATGGGAAAACTTCTGGTAAGAGATGATGGCACATGTCGAGAGAACGGGTACTGTATTCCTAATGCTGAAGGTGTTGCAACTGAAGCAATTGAGAGATATCGGGTATTGGAAAGAACTGAACCAAATCAAATTAGAATAGTTGTGAAATAGTAAATTAACAAAAGGGATGACAACTAAGTTATAAGTCCAATCTTCCAGACGATGGGCTTTTTTGTATTCTGGGATCGTCACACAGATGGTGTTTAATCTTTTGACTACGAAAAGATAAAGGGCATATTTACATAATTTACAGGCCAAACAGGACAGTCAAACTTGTCAGAAGCGAAGAAGATTACAGTTGGATTAAGATTGAAGAGATAATTGCAGCCGCTTTATAATTAAGTCGAGCCTCGGGATTTTTTCATGGCTCGATTGCTTTCTTCTATATATAAGTAACTTATAAGCAATTTTTATTTTGAATAAAGCATTGATATTTGATTCGTATAGCTTTGGGGGACGTCCCCCAACTTATGAAAACTTATGATCAGATTTGAATGTGCGATGTTGCATTTATCCCTAGTAATGCCCGTTTTTATTGAGATATGCCAACATATGAAACCAACGTACATAAAACGTACACAAGTCCACCAATGGGAACGCGATCAATATATCACGTTGTACTAATAGCTGAATCCCTTGGCGATCTAGCGCTGAGGGGTTTTTCTTTTCTGTGGGCAAGGAGATATAAAAAAAGCTAGGTAGAATATTATTCTACCTAGCTTTATGTCTATAGGAGCTCAGTCCTTAATTTCTAATAAATAATGCTCATATAACTTGTTAATTGAAGAGTTCGAAAGCAAGTGAGTGACTGCTTCAATCGATTCTCTCTTCCAATCAAACCAGCGCATTTCTTTTAACTTCATGATTTCTTCTTCTGAGAAACGCTTTCTAACTTCTTTTGCAGGATTTCCACCAACGATTGTATAAGGGGCGACATCTTTTGTTACAACTGAGCCTGCTGCAACAATTGCACCTTCACCAATGGTAACACCCGGCATAATCATTGCATTCATGCCGATCCATGCATCGCTTTCTATAATGGTATCTCCCTTGGGTGAGAAGGAATGGCTAATTTGATCAGCGAACGGATAAACAGTGATCCACTCCGCATGATGATTGTTATTTCCTCCCATAAGAATAACAACACCGGCTGCGATACATACATAATTACCAATAATCAATCGATCTATTTGCCAACCAAATTCCTCAGTGGGGTTGAATAAGCTCCTCGATTTGTCATCTCCCCATAAATATCTCACGCATCCGTCTTCAAAAGATGAATTGTTATCATAATAACCGGAGTAATAAGAGTAATCGCCGACTTCGATTAATGGATTGGTTACAATATCCTTTAAATACTTAATTTCAGACCAGTGATTAAATTGGTTTATATTCATTTTAGTTTCCTCGCTTCTAAGTTTTATTTCTGAGTAACTTAGAAGCGTGATGCGGTAGCCACATTCTTTAGTTTTTTTAGACGACGAATCATCTGAATCATCCTTCCTTAAGATATGAGGGCGATTATAACAATGACCTCTTTTTTTGTCAATCCTATTCTAATAAAGAGATGTCAGTGTGTATCCTCCCTCAAAGTGTATATAATGAAGAAAAAATTCAGGAAGAGAAAATATAAACAGAACACGTGTCCACCATTTGGAAGGATGGATACATCACGTTGGATTAAAACAGGAACGGAAATAAGAATGTAAAGAGGAAGCTAGTATACGTAGAATAAGTCTTAGCATATTAGTGTTAAGGCTTTTTATGTAGTCAATAAGAAATAGAATGGTTAATTAAATTATGATCATATCGTCGAAGCGAGAGTGCGTTTTAATTGTTTGCTCTGTTTTTACAGTATCTATATGTTGATAGTTTCATATAATTGCGTTATAATTTATTTATGTTTTTAGAAATTAAATTTTGAACAATTAATTGGAGATGTTAATATGGAACAAGAGAAGCGATTGGTTGCCGCACAACGGACATTTTTTTATACAGGTCAGACTAAGTCTATTGAGTACCGTATTCGTGCTCTTCAGCAATTAAGACAGGGAATTGAGAAATATCAGCAACGTATTCTTGACGCACTTCGTGCGGATCTAAATAAATCTGAAGCAGAGGCTTATGGCTCTGAGATTCGGATCGTGTTGGGTGAACTAGATTTTGCATTGGAACATTTGGAGCAATGGGCTACACCAAAACCTGTGCCTACAAATTCTGCTATACCTGATGGAACAAGCTTAATTTATCCTGAACCTTATGGAGTTGCTCTTATTATTGCACCATGGAACTATCCGTTCCAACTGGCTTTCGGCCCTCTAATTGGAGCCATTGCTGCGGGTAACTGTGCCATTATTAAGCCGTCTGAATTAACCCCAGCCGTGTCACGTCTGACTTATGATTTGATTCATGAGATATTTCCTAGTGAGTACCTGGCAGTTATGGAAGGGGAAGTCGAGACGAGTACGGCATTGTTGAAAGAAAAGTTTGATTATATTTTCTTTACAGGCAGTACAGGTGTTGGCCGCATTGTTATGAAGGCAGCTGCTGAGCATTTGACTCCAGTTACGTTAGAACTAGGTGGTAAGAGTCCGGTCATTGTCCACCAGGATGCAGATTTGAAGCTGGCAGCTCAGCGCATTGTGCGCGGTAAATTCCTGAATGCTGGGCAAACCTGTGTCGCTCCAGACTATTTGCTTGTGCACGAGGAAGTACATGACAAATTATTGGAATTGATCGGTGCAGAAATTCAGGATAAATTTGGAGACGATGTGATGAGAAATGCTGATTTCCCGCACATTGTCAACGCACGTAACTTTGATCGTTTATCGGTGTTACTCCAAGATGGCAAAACAATGATCGGTGGACATTCTGAACGTGATCAGCTGCTCATTGAACCAACAGTACTGGGCGAAGTGGATTGGAAATCCCCAGTGATGCAAGAAGAGATCTTTGGTCCAGTTCTTCCTGTATTTAAGTATACCGACCTCAATCCCTTGCTAGATGAGATTGTCCGCCGTCCAAAACCACTGGCATTATATCTCTTCACTCAGGATGAGGATCTGCAGAATCAGGTTCTGAATCAAGTATCTTTTGGTGGTGGTTGCATTAATGATACATTGTCTCATATGACATCACATTATCTTCCGTTTGGCGGCGTAGGAGAAAGTGGAATGGGTTCCTACCATGGTCAACAGAGTTTTGATGTGTTCTCTCATCATAAAAGCATTCTTAAACGCAGCGAATAATCTACTAACGTAGAACAATATAAGTTGTATAAAAAAAAAAGAGGTTGTCCCGTTGAACGGGACAACCTCTTTATGTATCTTATTGTGAGACTTCTGTACAAATTCAATACATATTAATGAATATCACGGAAAAGGCCAATGACTTTGCCCAGGATGCTAACGTGTTTCAAACGCAACGGTTCAAAAGTCGAATTTTCCGGTTGAAGACGAATATGATCTTTCTCTTTGTAGAACGTTTTTACCGTTGCTTCATCGTCTTCAGTCATGGCTACTACGATATCGCCGTTATCTGCAGTTTGCTGCTGACGTACGATAACATAGTCTCCGTTAACAATGCCTGCTTCAACCATACTGTCTCCCACGACCGAAAGCATAAATACTTTCTGTTCGCCTACATAATGCGTAGGAAGAGGGAAGTAATCTTCGATATTTTCTGTTGCTGTGATCGGAACCCCTGCAGTAACTTTACCCACGACAGGAATGCGAGCAACGCTGTGAGCAAACTGATGTGAATGCTCTGACTCTTCCTGGCTGAGAAGTTCAATGGCTCTTGGTTTGGTTGGGTCACGTCTAATCAGACCTTTCTTCTCCAAACGATCCAGATGTCCATGTACTGTAGAGCTGGAAGCCAACCCAACGGCTTCACCAATTTCGCGTACGGAAGGAGGATACCCCTTCAACCGGACTTCATTGCGTATAAACTCCAGAATAGCCTGTTGCCTGCTGGATATCTTCGACATACCGTATCAACCCCATTTTAGTAACGTTTGGGAAAATTATAACATAGAACCTCCGTTCGTACAAACATAAGTTCTAAATAAAATGCCATAAAATCAATGTTTTTTTGCAAATTAAGATGAAAATTTTCTTTTGGTCTAATCAAATACTGCAAATGACAATTCCAATACAATAGAAGAAAGATAATAGAATGTAGTATCAACAAAAAAAAGCGAACAATTGTTCTAAAAAGTTATTGTACAAAACATGTGTTCGTGTTATATTAATTTCAACAGGATAGGAACAAACGTTTGGAGGTCGATATTTAATGAGATATTCTACTTATCAAAGTATTTACGAACCGGTGCATTCAGAAGTGGTTGAAACTAACATAAGGAATTTTAAAAAGGTTTTTGCAAAAGGTAATGTCCCAACTTGGGTCTTGAAATTAATAATCGTAAGCTTAATTATACTGGTTGGATGCAGTACAGTATTGACTGTGTTCGCTGGCAATGAGAACGATCTGTTGCCTGGGGGGAAGATGGCAGTTTCACAAGGAGATACGCTATGGAGTATATCATTGGATCACAAACCTGAAACAATGGATACACGTGTATATATAGAAGCAATCAAGAAAGTGAATCAACTTCATTCAACTTCAATACAGGTGGGGCAAGTCTTAATACTGCCTCAATTCACAGATTAAAGCTGCATATCCACACGCGCTAATGCGTGTCAGCTTGACAAGCTGCCCTTAACATGTCAAAGTTAATATGACTTTGTATTTTTGGAGGGGACAAGCTTGGATATAGATAGTCTGGTAGCACGTATTAATGAATTGGCCCGTAAGCAAAAATCCACTGGATTGACAGAGGAAGAGCTCGCTGAACGTGCCAAACTTAGAGAAATCTATTTGAATAACATTCGAAGCAATTTCAGACAACAACTGGATACGATTGAAATTGTAGATGATGAGAACGATCAAGGCCACCAAGGCAAACTCAAACATTAAGGAAACCTAATGATATCATTATGATATTTAGGTTTTTTCCTGTTATCTAGAGGTTGCAAATTATAGGGGGAAATGTTGGTTTGCAATTATGTAAGCCGATACAAAGAACATCTAAGGGGGATTCTCATGTCGCGTTCGTTCGAGAGAACGGTTCGAAAAAATTCTAAGCAGTTGAATCAGCAACGTAAAAAAAGCGGTAAACCGGTTTCTGGCACACCAGGTGAGGACGTATTTAAAGGACGCAGTCTTCTGTTTCCTATTTTTCTGATCGGACTAGCATTCCTGTACCTCTTTATGAGTACATTTCTTGTCAAAGCTCCGATGACCACTTGGGACTGGGTGACCTTGTTGCTGTATGTATTTTTGGCAATCATCTTCATGCTCCGTCGTCCTTATGTCAAAATAGGAAGTAACCGGATTTTGACGACAAAAGGGAACCGTGAGCGTTCAATTGGAGTCGACGATATCGTGAAATTCAGAATTGAGCCAGGTACGGTTGTGATTGAGCATAATGCACGAGGTAAGAGATGGGTATTTACCAAACTACTGAATCGTTATGATACTGATGCAATTACTGAACGTCTTCTGAAATTCGCCAAAGCACATCAGATCACCGTGGAAACATACGAGAAAAAGTAATTTTGCATAAAGGGGAAGATGACCGAAATGGCGTTAAAAGCGATTTTGTTCGACCTAGATGATACTTTACTGTGGGATGAGCGCAGTGTTCGAGAGGCCTTTCATGAGACTTGCTTGATCGCAGCTCAAGAGACGGGCGTTAAACCCGAAGACCTTGAAGAAGCTGTTCGTAATGAGGCACGTAATCTGTATGAGTCTTATGAAACTTTTTCGTTTACCAAAATGATTGGGATTAACCCGTTTGAAGGTCTTTGGGCTAACTTCACGGGTGGGGATCAGCCTGAGTTTCGCCAGTTGGAGCAGCTTGCACCCGCATATCGTAAAGAGTCATGGCGTCGTGGCTTGTTAAAGTTGGGTGTTGATCGTGAAGATCTGGCGGAACAACTCGCCATACAATTTGGGGCGGAGCGGAGATCAAGACCCCATGTCTATGAAGAAACGATGGAAACGTTGAGTCATCTACAAGGGAAGTTCAAGCTTTTGCTTTTAACCAACGGCTGTCCTGCTTTACAACAAGAGAAACTTGATGGCGTTCCTGAATTGGCTCCTTTTTTTGACGAAATTATTATCTCGGGTTCGTTCGGTAAAGGCAAACCTGATCCTTCGATCTTCGAGCACGCATTGAGTAAGCTGGGAGTGCAACCTGAGGAGAGTATGATGGTTGGAGATAAGCTTACGACTGATATTCGTGGAGCATTGTCTGCAGGTATTCAGTCTGTTTGGATTAACCGTGAGAATAAAGAGAATACCGAATCGTATGTGCCTGACCATCAAATCAAGCATTTATCCGAATTGGAACGAATCATTGCTGAATTCTCAATGAGTGCATCATAAATCGTATTTTTAGTGTACTACACAAACATTGTTAGGTTTTATGAGATGTATTTTATCCATAAAACCTAACAATGTTTTTTTGTGTTGGGACAGCTTGAACTATATCGTAATAACAAAAGATGAATTTTTTTATTAAAAGTTATTGAAATTATAGAACTGCTGATTTAGAATATAACTAACATACTAGTATGACTAGTATGCGAATGAATGTAGCGAATATCTGTTGACTTACTTGAATGAAGTGGAAGCGGGAGTTATTCGCTATAATTCTCACATTATTTGTAAGCGCTTTACATAATCGATGTAAACCATTTAGTTCTGGAAATACAACATGAAGTGGTTAGTAAGAAAATGAGGGTAAGCATTTTAACCAATATGTGTCTCTAGTGATCTCCATAATTGATATCGCTTACATTATTTGTTTGGTTTTATTCTACTGGTGGGGGTGAAGTTCATCTGATTACTTGTCTTCTACAAAAAGAAGAGATGATAAGAATTGATCGAAAACGCTTTTATTTTATCAAGCTTAGGATCGGAGTGAAATAACATATGGAGTCGGAAACCGCTAAAACCACGCTAACGATGACATCTTTACGTAAAGAAAGCAGGTTAAGAACTGTTACAGCTCTGCTTCGCAAAGATTGGCAGCTGTACTCACTGTTAATTCTTCCAATTATCTATCTTATTATTTTCAAATATGGGCCCATGCTCGGTAATGTAATCGCATTTAGACGATTTGTACCGGGAGGCAGTATTTTTGGAGAGACGTGGGTTGGATTCAGGTATTTTCAGATGTTCATTCAAGACCCAACCTTTTGGAAAGTATTTGGGAACACACTTATGCTTGGTGGACTTGCGTTACTTTTCACCTTCCCAGTTCCGATTATTTTTGCATTGCTGCTGAATGAGGTGAAAAGCAAACGTTTCAAAAAGTTTGTGCAGACCGCATCTTATCTTCCGCACTTCTTGTCCATCGTCATCGTTGCCGGAATGATTCTGCAATTAACGGCAGTTAATGGCTCCATTAATGGAATGGTTTCATTCTTTACTGGTGACAGCATTCCTTTCATGCAGCGTGCGGAATGGTTCAGAACAATCTATATCACCTCTGAGGTTTGGCAAGGTATGGGGTGGGGAGCCATTCTATATTTAGCTGCATTGACAACAATTGATGATTCTTTGTATGAGGCTGCGCGGATCGATGGTGCGAACCGTTGGAAGCAAACCCTCCATATAACCATACCGGGCATTTTGCCAACGATCGTTACATTGCTGATTTTGAATATGGGTAATTTCCTCGCGGTTGGATTTGAGAAAATCTTGCTCCTTTACAATCCGCTGATCTACGAGACATCTGACGTGATTTCTACTTATCTGTACCGGGTAGGTTTGCAGTCGAGCAATTTCAGCTATGCTACCGCCATTGGTTTGTTCGAATCCATTATTGGACTGATCCTGGTATTCTCGGTTAATGCCATTTCACGCAGACTGACACAACGAAGCTTGTGGTAAAGGAGGAGCAATATGCTGGAATCAAAATCATACAAAGTATTTAAAGTTTTCAATGCTATCTTTTTGCTGCTTGTGGTATTCATCACGCTCTATCCGTTTCTGAATGTCGTGGCCCAATCTTTCAGTAGCGAGGCTTATATCAATTCAGGCAAGGTAAGCATTATCCCAAGAGGATTTAATGTAGAAACCTACAAGACCATCTCTCGCGACAGCATGTTCTGGACCAACTATAAAAACACAATTATATATACCGTTGTAGGTACTTTGATTTCCATGTTCATGACGACCATCTTCGCTTATGCCCTATCCAAGAAAAGATTGATGGGACGAAAATTTTTGACGATGTTCGCCGTGTTCACGATGTTTTTCAGTGGCGGCTTGATTCCTAACTATGTCCTGATTAACTCTCTGGGCTTCAATAACACGATGTGGGCACTAGTTGTGCCTGGTGCAATCAGCATTTATAACATGTTAATTATGAAATCATTTTTCGAAAACATGCCTGAGGAGCTTGAGGAAGCGGCAGCCATTGACGGTTTGAATACGTATGGCATTTTGTTACGGATCATTCTACCGTTGAGTAAAGCTGTCATGGCAACGATGGTTCTGTTTTACGCTGTGGGACACTGGAACTCCTGGTTTCCTGCCTTCCTGTATCTCGACAAAAAGGAACTGTTTCCCGTTACGATCTACTTGCGCAACATGATTGCAGGTGCAACGGGAGGTGCTTCGGCTGGTGCTTCAGCGGATAATTTGACTCAAATTTCTGCAAATATCAAATCGGTCACGATGGTACTCACCATTTTGCCTATTTTAACGATTTATCCATTTGTTCAAAGATACTTTGTAACCGGTATCATGTTGGGATCTGTTAAACAGTAATCCTAACCCGATATAGTTCAACATCTTGATTGTAAGGCCAATCTAAACCACATGCAGGGGGAGAATTGAATGAAACATAGACCACGTAAGCTTGTAGGCAAGATGGTATTGGCAACAATGATGAGTGTCGTTCTGGCAGCATGTAGCAACGGTGCTGGTGGAGAGAAAGTTGAACCAGAATCCAAGGGGGCCATGGAATCCTATGGTGTAGGAGAGACCTTCAAAGCCGCTGAACCATTTAATCTATCTATTCTGTACAGCGACCAGCCAGCATACCCGTACAAAAAGGATTGGCTCCTGTTCCAAAAAATCACGGAAAGAACAGGAGTCACGCTGGAGCCTACCATCGTTCCGATGAGTGACTATCCCCAGAAAAGATCCCTTCTGATCAGCTCTGGAGATGCCCCTCTGGTTATTCCGAAAACTTATCCGGGTGAAGAATCTGCTTTTGTATCCTCTGGTGCGATTTTGCCAGTGAGTGACTATGTTGATTTGATGCCCAATTTCAAAGATAAGGTTGAGAAATGGGGACTTCAGGATGAACTTGAGGGTCTTCGACAAGAAGATGGGAAATATTATGTACTCCCAGGTTTACATGAAGAGGTTTGGCCGGACTATACCCTTATTGTGAGAACTGATATTTTTGAGAAAAATAACATTGCCATTCCAAAGACATGGGACGAATTGTATGATGCCGCCAAAAAGCTAAAAGAAATCTATCCAGATTCCGTTCCGTTCTCAGATCGTTTCCAATTTAACAGTACCTTGAATATTGCTGCTACCAGTTTTGGAACGAAAGCTGGGTGGGGATTTGGCAATGGTTTAACGTATAAAGAAGATCAGGATGAATTTGTATACACTTCGACTACGCCGGAATACAAGGAAATGTTAACTTACTTTAACAAGCTTGTATCGGAGGGGCTGCTGGATAAAGAAAGCTTCACCCAGGACGATGACCAGGCTATTCAAAAGTTTGTTTCTGGAAAATCATTCATGATTAATGGTAACTCGCAAACGTTAGTACTGCACCGTAATGACATGAATAAAACATTGGGAGAAGGGAATTTCTCCATCGCCAAAATTACGGTCCCTGGTGGTCCAAAAGGCCAACTGATGTCTGGCTCCAGACTTGAAAACGGTGTCATGATTTCCGGGAAAATTAAAGACAGCGAAAACTTTAAAGCAACCATGCAATTTATTGACTGGTTATATTATAGTGATGAAGGTCAGGAATTTGCTAAATGGGGTGTTGAAGGCGAAACCTTCACCAAAAAAGACGGCGTTCGTAAGTTGGCCGAAGATGTGAACTATAACGGATTGAATCCAAAAGGCACAAAGGACTTGCGCATCGACTATGGATTCTCCGGTGGTGTGTTTGCCTATGGAGGAACCACAGATTTGTTGCACTCCATGTTTAGTGAGGAAGAACTGAAATTCCAGCAAGACATGAAAGATATCAAAGAAGTGGTTCCTGCGGAGCCTCCAATTCCTTACTCGGATATCGATCGTGAACAGGTGACACTGCTTAGCACACCGCTTAAGGATTTCTCGGATCAAAATACGCTTAAATTCATTTTGGGAGAACGCAAACTTTCTGAGTTTGATGCATTTGTAAAAGAGCTGGAGAGCCAAGGCTTGCCTCAGTATATGCAGCTTTCCAATGACACATATAAGAAGTACAAAGAAAACAAGCAACAATAGATGTAAACTGAAATTTGCCCATTGCCGTTTCATTTAGGGAATTTAAGTGGAACGGCAAATTGTGCTAAGATGGATGAATATGGCTGAGAGGAAGAGGTTAAGGAATGTCACTTAATCAAAAGATTAGAGGTTCGACCCGGGCTTATTCATACAATCTGATAAAGGAACGAATTCTGCACCTTGAACTTGAGCCTGGTACCAAGATTTCCGAGAAGGAAATTGCGGATGAGTTGCAAGTAAGCAGAACGCCAGTACGTGAAGCTTTCATGAAGCTTGCCGAGGAAGAATTACTGGATATCATTCCACAGAGTGGAACTATTGTCTCCCATATTAATCTGGAGCATGTTGAAGAAGGCCGGTTTATGAGAGAGAAGATGGAGAAGGAAATTGTCACTCTGGCTTGTGCTTCTTTTCCGGAAGAATTCAGATTCAGACTTGAAACCAATATTGCCATGCAGGAAGTATGTATAGGGAAAAATAATTTCTATCGGCTTTTTGAACTGGATGAAGAATTTCATCAGATATTGTTTCAAGGCACAGGAAAAATGAGAAGTTGGAAAATGCTACAGCAGCTCAATATTCCCTTTAATCGCCTTCGTTTATTACGCTTGTCTGAAGATTCCGATGCAGAGGTTATTATTTCACAACATAAAGAAATATACCGACTTATCACGGAACGTGAAACCGAGCGAGCTGTTGAGGTTATGGAAGCTCATCTCAGACTAGTTGTTGTTGAACAAGAGAAGATGAAGGCAAAATATCCACATTATTTTATATAGAACATCTAATGTTGTATACTATCTGAATATGCAGAAACCCCTGTTCGAATTGAACAGGGGTTTGTTGAGCAAATAATAGAATTTGCTTATTAGGCTTGTTTGATAAACGTTGGATCTGGGTAAGGATCTGCGATCCAGCCATCTTTTTCAATAAACAGACGCACGGCAATGATTTGTTTGTTCTCCATCAAAGTGAAGAAGTGTGGGGTGTTCTCAGGTACCGAGATAACGTCTCCAGGAGACAATTCTACATTAAAGTAACCTACATCATCTGTAGCTTTGATGACAAAGATTCCTTTGCCGGCTACAATTGCGCGGATTTCATCTTCAGCATGAGTATGAATCTCTTCAAATTTAGCAAGCTTCTCTTCAATATCTGGTGTTTGTTCAGACAGCGTGATTACATCCCAGATTTGGTACCCGCGACGTGCAGCCAAGTCTCTGATTTCATAGTCAAATGTGTTTAGTACTTCTTCTTTTTGTTCATCGGTGAGTCCAAAGTTGTTTTGCAGATCAGTTTTTAATTTGGACGCGTCCCATTTTTCAAATAGTACTTCATATTTGTTTAAGAAATTTCGAACATTTTCGTCTCCAGTGATACGTTCGTTCGTATTTCGGATTACAATTTCAGCCATGTTCTTTCCCTCTTTTCCACTTGGTTTAATCGCTATTATATCGGATTCCGCTATTTTTGTCGATTCACAAATTCATTCTACCTTCATAAAAACCGCCAGGGGACTGATCAAACCCGATCTTTCACATTAAGTTAGTTTCTGTTAAACTAAGATTTAACGTTTTGCGGAGGTGACGATATTGGATAAGCTTAGCCTACATGATGCATTAAAACAACGAATATTGATCCTCGACGGTGCAATGGGGACCATGATTCAACAAGTAGATCTCACAGGCGCAGATTTTGGCGGAGAAGACCTGGATGGTTGTAATGAAATGCTTGTACTTACACGTCCAGAGCTAATCCAGCGTATTCATGAGGAATATCTGGAAGCCGGTGCTGACTTAATTGAAACAAATACGTTTGGTGCAACTTCTGTTGTACTTGCTGAATATGACATTCAGGACCGTGCACGTGAAATTAATCTCGAAGCAGCCAGAATTGCAAAAGCGGCCGTGGATCGATTTTCGACACCGGAGTCTCCACGTTATGTGGTAGGTGCCATGGGACCTACAACCAAAACACTGTCAGTAACAGGTGGAGTAACTTTTCAAGAGCTCATCGACAGTTATTTTGAGCAAGCGCTTGCTTTAATTGAGGGAGGCGTTGATGCGCTGCTGCTCGAAACCTCACAAGATACGCTTAATGTAAAAGCAGGTAGCATTGGAATTCAACAGGCATTCGAACAAAGTGGTATCAAGCTTCCTTTGATGATCTCAGGAACGATCGAACCGATGGGTACAACCCTCGCTGGTCAGAACATTGAGTCTTTTTATATATCCCTAGAACACCTTAACCCAATTTCAGTGGGACTAAACTGTGCTACAGGTCCGGAATTCATGCGTGACCATATTCGCTCGCTTTCCGGAATGGCTTCAGTTGCAGTAAGTTGTTATCCAAATGCAGGGCTTCCGGATGAAAATGGTAATTACCATGAATCGCCTGAATCGCTTGCTCAGAAGATCGGTGCTTTTGCCGAACAGGGCTGGTTGAACATCGCGGGTGGCTGTTGTGGAACAACACCTGCACATATTCGGGCAATGCGGGATACACTTGCCAAGTACCCTCCAAGAGAAATGAACGGAACACATCCACCAGCATTGTCGGGAATTGATCCAGTCTACGTTGAACAGGACAATCGCCCTTACATGGTTGGGGAACGTACGAACGTACTTGGATCACGGAAATTCAAGCGTCTTATTGTTGAAGGGAAATATGAAGAAGCTTCGGAAATTGCTCGGGCTCAGGTGAAAAATGGGGCACATGTTGTCGACGTTTGTGTTCAAGACCCGGACCGTGAAGAAGCCGAAGACATGGAGAAGTTCCTTGAACTTGTTGTCAAAAAAGTAAAGGTGCCACTGATGATTGATACGACAGATGCAGCCGTCATCGACCTTGCACTGCAATACTCTCAAGGTAAAGCGATAATTAACTCCATTAACCTTGAGGACGGCGAGGAAAAGTTCGAGCTGGTCACTCCGTTGTTGCATAAATACGGCGGTGCTGTCGTTGTCGGAACGATTGATGAACGCGGTCAAGCCATTAGTCGTGAGGACAAGCTGGAGGTAGCCAAGCGGTCTTACGATTTGCTGGTGAACAAATATGGATTAAAAGCAGAAGACCTGATTTTTGATACCCTGGTGTTTCCAGTAGGGACGGGCGATGAACAGTATATCGGTTCGGCCAAAGAAACAATCGAAGGTATTCGTGTCATTAAAGAAGCGATGCCTGAATGTCATACGATACTGGGAATCAGTAACATTTCATTTGGATTGCCTGAAGCAGGGCGTGAAGTGCTAAACTCTGTATTTTTATATGAGTGTACCAAAGCAGGTCTCGATTATGCCATCGTTAACACAGAGAAGCTAGAGCGTTATGCATCCATTCCGGCAGAAGAGCGCAGACTCTCGGAAGAGCTGTTATATAATACGAATGACGAAACACTAGCTGCCTTCGTAGCGGCGTTCCGTAACAAAAAGGTTGAGAAAAAAGAAAAGATTTCGAACCTGTCGTTGGAAGAACGTCTCGCATCGTATGTTGTTGAAGGAAGCAAAGAAGGTTTGCTGCCCGATCTGGAGCAGGCACTCACCAAATATAAAGCCCTTGAAGTAATCAATGGCCCGTTGATGCGGGGCATGGAAGAAGTAGGGCGACTGTTTAACAATAATGAGCTGATCGTAGCAGAAGTGCTTCAGAGCGCAGAAGTTATGAAGGCTTCGGTAGCTTATTTGGAACAGTTCATGGAGAAGAATGAGACGTCAGTTAAAGGAAAGATTATTCTAGCGACGGTTAAGGGCGACGTACACGACATCGGCAAAAACCTGGTGGAGATCATCCTTTCCAATAACGGTTACCGGATCATTAATTTGGGTATAAAAGTACCACCAGAGCGAATTATTGAGGCATACAGAGAAGAGAAAGTCGATGCGATCGGTCTATCCGGTCTGTTGGTAAAATCGGCGCAACAGATGATTCTTACAGCTCAGGACTTACGCACAGCAGGTATTGATGTGCCTATTATGGTTGGCGGAGCGGCATTGACGCGCAAATTCACCAAGAACCGTATACGCCCGGAATATAACGGCATGGTTGTATATGCAAAAGATGCGATGGACGGTCTGGATTTGGCCAACAAGCTGATGAACCCAAGCACTCGAGAAGTGATGCAGTTGGAGATGGACGCTGAAAAAGAGGCTGACGCAGCTGGCGCAGATACTGTTAAATCCCTTCCTGAGCTAACTCGGGTAGAGCGTTCGGATATCGCAATAGACAACCCGGTTCTCGTTCCACCGGATCTGGAGCGACATGTTATGCGGAACTATCCACTATCACACATATTACCGTATGTGAACATGCAGATGTTGCTAGGTCACCATCTTGGTTTGCGTGGCTCAGTAGAGCAGCTGCTTGCTTCGGGTGATCGGAAAGCCACTGACCTGAAAGCGGTAGTGGATGATATTATGCAGGAAGCTGTTCGTGACGGGATTATTCAGGCGCATGCGATGTATCGTTTCTTCCCGGCTCAGTCCAGCGGTAACAGCGTCATCATCTATGACCCGGAGAATACAAGTAATATCTTGCATACATTTACGTTCCCTCGTCAAAAAGTTGAACCATACCTGTGTCTGTCCGATTTCTTGAAGCCAGTGGAATCTGGACAAATGGATTACGTTGGTTTCATGGTCGTAACGGCTGGGCACGGTGTAAGGGAGTTATCGACAGCTTGGAAGGAGCAAGGTGATTATCTTCGCTCACATGCTCTGCAATCCGTAGCGCTTGAAGTAGCAGAGGGATTAGCTGAGCGGGTTCATCATATGATGAGAGATATCTGGGGATTTCCGGATTCAGCACAGATGACCATGAAGCAACGTCATGGGGCACGCTATCAGGGAATCAGGGTATCGTTTGGATATCCGGCCTGTCCCGATTTGGAAGACCAAGGGCCACTGTTTAAGTTGTTACAGCCTGAGGATATTGGTGTGGAACTGACTGAAGGTTTCATGATGGAACCTGAAGCATCCGTATCGGCGATGGTATTCAGCCATCCGCAAGCGAAGTATTTTAACGTGGAGAAGGCTTAAAAGTAAAAGGTCAGGCAAAGCCCTCCGCATTGTCGGAGGCTTTTTGCTGGCAGCAGAAAGAGGTGCGATCCAGATGGAACTATATTTCCTGGGAACTAACGCTGGTGTACCTACGCTTCAGCGGAATGTAACTTCCATAGGGCTGCGCATGTTGGATGAGCGCAGAGCATTGTGGTTGTTTGACTGCGGGGAAGGAACCCAGCATCAGATTTTAAGTTCTCCGCTTAAATTGAGCAAATTGGAGAAAATATTTATCACCCATTTACATGGAGATCATGTATTTGGACTTCCAGGTCTGCTCTCCAGCAGAGCATATCAGGGTGGCACTACACCGTTAACGGTGTATGGTCCGCCAGGAACTGAACGAATGATCATGACAACTATGGAGCTGAGCCAGTCACGTCTAAACTATGATCTAAGCATTGTAGAACATACAGGCGGAGTGCTTTTCGAAGATGAGAGCTTCATTGTGGAATCTGCGTTGCTGGAACATCGTATCGACAGTTACGGGTATCGGATTACCGAAAAGGATCGTCCAGGCAGCTTGGACCCTGCAAAACTGGCTGAGTATGGCTTGAAGCCGGGGCCGCTATTTGGTCGCTTGAAGCGGGGAGAAACGATTACCCTCGACAACGGGGACTTCCTTCGCCCAGAAGATGTGTTGGGTGCACCCAAGCGAGGGATGGTCATTACCATCTTGGGAGATACGCGCCCATGTAACAATGTACAGCCACTTGCAATAAATGCGGATGTTCTTGTACACGAAGCCACGTTTCTGCATGATTTGGCTGATACGGCTCATGAGTACTATCATAGTACTTCGAAGCAAGCGGCTGAGGCGGCGAGAGCGGCAGATGCAGGACAGCTGATCATGACCCATTTTAGCTCTCGCTACAAAGATGAGGATCAGTTGCAGCCACTTCTGGAAGAAGCACAGTCGATATTCCCAAATACGAAACTTGCGATTGAACACGAGCTGATTCCAGTTGTTCACCGTAAGAGCGAATCCTAATGTTGGATGTGCGAAACAGTACAGCCAAACAAGACGGGAGAACAAGCCGTTAATTGCACGGGACTGAGGGGAAGTTACTCCCGAGGTCCCTTTTGCAATCTGGCCGGAAAGCGTGTAGGATGGGCAATATGAGCAGGGAAATCATTCAATTATTTTCCGGGAAAGCGCAGGAAATGACAAGCTTGTACAGAAGACGCGCGGGGCTAGACGTCCGTGTTCGATTCGGTTCGACGTGTTGCGTGCAGATGCGAGCAAGCCATTTTTATGTACTGTATACATAGGTTAGCATTGAAGTTCGATGCAAATGGTTAAGGACATGAAATGTTAATGGAATAAAGAAAGGAAGTGCTGTATATGATTAAGGCCTATCTGATCGACCTGGATGGTACGCTCTATCATGGCAGACATCGTATCGAAGGAGCCGATAAGCTTATTCAGACATTGAATGAACAAGGCATGCCTTATTTATTTGTGACTAATAATTCTTCTCGTACACCACAAGGTGTGGCAGATCATCTGAACGGGATGGGTATCCCCGCTGATGCATCTCAGGTATGTACTTCTGCGGTGGCGGCTGCGGAATACGTGGCACAAGAGTCTCCGGGTGCGAAAGTGGCTTGTATCGGAGAAGAAGGGCTTTTGCAAGCGATAGAAGCTGCAGGGCTTACACTAACAGATGATGAACCTGATTACGTTATACAAGGAATTGATCGTGAATTTTCCTATCATAAATTGACCAAAGCGCTTCGCTGGATCAATGGCGGTTCTAAATCTGTCATGACCAATCCTGATTTGCAGCTACCTTCTGATGATGGGCTTACGCCGGGAGCGGGGACGATTGGGGCAGCGATAGAAGCAGCAACCGGAGTTCATCCTACCGTCATTGGCAAACCGTCAAGTATTATTATGAAGTCGGCTATTAGCCGATTGAACTTAAAGTCTGATGAAGTTGCTGTAATCGGAGACAATATGCGTACAGATATTGCGGCAGGAGCAGCTGCGGGTTGCGAGACCCTGCTGGTTCTTACTGGAATAACGACACGGGACAATATGGATAGCCACATCCAGGCGACCAAGGTTCGTCCTGATCATGTGTTTGAAGATTTGCATAAACTGATTGAGTGGCTGTCGCAGACGACAAGCCAAGCATCCAAGAAGGGGTAGATGTACGATGCCGGAATTGCCGGAAATGGAAAACTACCGGACCTTGCTGTCCGAGAAAATACTCGATTTGCCGATTACAGGTGTGGTGGTTAACCGTGAAAAGTCGATTAATACTGATCCTGATGTGTTCACCCGTGAACTGACAGGCAATCGTATCATATTTGTAGAGCGCCGGGCCAAACATTTGATTTTTCATCTGGCTAATGGTAAGCGGCTTGTGCTGCACCTTATGCTGGGCGGAATGATTTTCTGGGGTACAGAAGCTGAACGCCCTGATCGTTCCACTCAAGTGGAAATTCAGTTTGGAGAATATACTTTATTCTTTATCGGGCTCCGTTTAGGATATCTGCATCTGCTTACTTCCAAAGAGACGGAAGAGGCCATGTCTGACCTTGGACCTGAACCTCTTGATCGGCGCATGAATGCAGAACGTTTTGCTGCCCTGTTGAAAGGACGCCGGGGTACACTCAAAACTACACTGGTTAATCAACACATTATTGCTGGAATCGGAAATTGTTATTCGGATGAGATTGCATTTGCAGCAGGCCTGAGACCAAGCTCCAAGACGCAAAATATTGCTGCTTCGTCTGAACTCACAGCACGTTTGTACCATTCTGTGCAATCCGTGTTGCGGGAAGCTGCCTCGGAAGGCGGTTATATGGAAATGCCGTTGATGCAGGGAGATACCAAGACGGGAAGTTTTGACGAGCAGTGCCGAGTGTATGATCGTGAAGGGGAAACTTGTCCTCGTTGTGGGGGAACGATAGCTCGCGTGGAAATTACGGGCAAGAAGGCTTTCTTCTGTCCGGATTGCCAGCATGAGGCTTAAAAGTGGAATCGGGGCACATGTCAGCACCAGAGGTGGATTTCTTCAGGCAGCCAAGCGAGCATATGAGATGGGGGCTACGGCATTTCAATATTTTCCGAAGAACCCGCGGAGCCTTGGCTTGAAAGAACTGGACCTCAAAGATGCTGAACAGTGTCGGGATTGGTGTGAGAAGCAGGGGATATCTTCCATTGCCCACTCACCCTATCCCACGAATCCAGCTTTGGGCAAAACCCGAGGAGAGGCGGGTTTTCATGCAACCATCGCATCGATACAAAATGATCTGCATATTGCAGATGCCTGCGGTTCAGTAGGGACTGTAGTCCATTTTGGACATCTCAAGAGCAATGAACCACTTGAAGGATATCAGAATCTCATATCCTGTCTGGATGCCGCTTTAGCAGATTGGGATGGACAGGCTAAGGTTCTGCTTGAAAATCAGGCTGGGGATCATGGTCCCATGGGTACGACGATGGAAGAGTTGATACAGATTCGTAAGCTAAGCCGGTATCCTGAACATATTGCTTTTTGTTTTGACACGTGTCATGCTTTTGCTTCAGGCATGTGGACGTCAGGCAATGAGGCATCCATGCTGGAGAAAGGCAGACTGCTGGGATTCTGGGATGCTCTTGCGGCTGTTCACTTTAATGATTCGAAATATCCTTCCGGTTCATGCAAGGACAGACATGCACGGATTGGACAGGGTTATATAGGGAAAAAAGCCATGCAGGAACTGTTATGTGCGCCTGAATTTCAGCAAGCGGTAGTTGTCCTGGAAACAGAATCAGGCGAAGATGGAACACACCGTGGTGACATTGAACTCATGCGTTCCTGGCTTTAAATGGGAGAGGAGCGATTGTAATGCATGTTTTTTTGGATGATTACCGGGCATGTCCGAAAGGGTTTGTTCTGGCTACCAATGCAGAAGAATGCCTGATGCTGCTTAGAGAAGGTGACGTGGACATTCTATCCCTGGATTTTGAACTGGGTCCAGATTCACCGAATGGCGGAGAAGTTGCTGCTTCGATCGTCCGGGAAGGTTTGTTTCCACGCCAGATCTATTTGCACACGTCCAGCATGTATGGCAAACGTCAGATGTACGAATTGTTGTACAGCAATAAACCAGACTCTGTTACCGTCCATAATGGTCCGATGTCGGGCGAGGTTATGCTGCGAGTTGCTGCGGGAGAAGAAAGCTGATGAAGCCGATTACGACCAAAATGTTAATGCGTGGTGTATGGGAAGGCATGCCTCAGGCTGTATTTATCTATACCCCGCTATGCGGAACTTGTGCAGCAGCGCGTCGAATGCTTGAGATCGCCGAACATTTGCTGCCCGAAGGGATTTTGACCGAGATGAATATTCACGATATCCCGGAACTTGTACAGCAGTTTCAGATTTCGAGCGTGCCTGCGGTTATGCTGTTTGATGGAGAACATGATGTGCCCAGAATGGTTTATCGGATGAACTCTGTCGAGCATCTGTTAGGGGAAATCCGAAAGGCGGTGCTAAAATGAGTGTAATCTCGATGGAGCATGTCTCTCTTAGAAGGGAAGACAATCAGATTCTGGATGACGTTGATCTGCATGTTAAAGAAGGCGAGCATTGGGTGATTCTTGGGCGTAATGGTTCAGGTAAAACAACGCTGCTGGAAATGATGAATGGATATATGTTTCCAAGTCAGGGGCGCATTGAAGTATTGGGCAATCTGTATGGTCAATGTGATGTGCGGGAGGTTCGGAAAGAAATTGGTTATATCAGTCAGACATTGATTGAGAAACTGACACCTCGAGATCCGGTGTGGGAAGTTGTCGCAACAGGAGCTTATGCTTTTTTGCGTTTCTATCAAACGATCCCGGATGATGTGAAGGCCAAAGCATTGAACCTGCTTGATGAAATGGGCTTTGCAAAACTGGCTAATCATTCGCTCGGCACCCTTTCTCAAGGAGAACGCAAAAAAGTGATGCTGGCTCGTTCATTGATGGCAGATCCCAAATTGCTGATTATGGACGAGCCTTGTGCCGGACTCGATCTGTATGAACGCGAGAAAATGTTGGCCGAAATTGATCGACTGCGTAAGCGAAATATCACTGTCGTTTATGTGACTCATCACGTCGAAGAGATCGTACCTTTGTTCACACACGTGGCCTTGATCCGCGATGGACGTATTGCTGCGGCAGGGCCCAAACATGAAGTTTTAACACAAGATACAATTAAGCATACGTACGATGTTCCGGTTGATATCCAGTGGGATGATGGACGTCCCTGGATTCGCGTACGTTCTGGAGGGTAACACATTTTGAGTACACAGTCATCTTGGGGTGAAGGAGACTTCTCCCGTTTTATTTGCACAGCCAATCATGGTTTTGCGCCCTATGCTCAGGAGGAATTGCGCCGTACGTTCGGGGCAGTAAAGAGCACGGTACTCGTACCAGGTGAGATTCTGCTTGCCGGTCTTCCGATTGCGGAAGAAGAGGTAGCGATCAAGCTTTTGGAAGAAAGCCCGACGTTTTTACGTCATATTCAACCTGTTCAATTTCAGGAAAATACGGAAGATTCAGCGCAAGCAATGGAAAAATTGATTTCATATGTGTTGAACCATACGGAGTTAACAGGCACTAAAGTTACATTACAAGTTCGTAAAACCGAAGGTGCCTTCTGGCAGGAGAACGCTGCTTCTTTGAAACAGCTATTGACTGAGAAGCTGGATGATCTTGGGTGTGAGTGGGTTGTTCGTGATGCGGATCATGTTATATCTGTCTTCGTAACAGATGACATGTTATATGCCGGTGTATCCAGACCTGATCAAAATCTGTCGGACTGGAGTGGCGGAGCAGTTCGTTTTCAGAAGGAAGAGGGGCAAATCTCCCGCGCCAAATTCAAATTGCTTGAAGCGGAGCAGACATTTGGCATCGACTTTACTTCTTTTCACAAAGCATTGGACATCGGTGCTGCACCAGGTGGATGGACCTCTTTCCTGCTTGAGCGCGGGCTTGAAGTTACAGCTGTTGATCCGGCCAAGATGGATGCGACCCTGCTGGAATCGCCCAAACTGACCTTTTTGAAAAAAAATGCCGGTGATGTACGTTTCCGCGAAGGGGAATTTGATCTGCTCGTATGTGATATGAGCTGGAGCCCCAAGCTGATGAGCCGTCTTATATCGGATCTGTTATACAGTCTTCAATCAGGGGGAACAGCAGTTGTAACGGTGAAGTTATTGCATAAGAAGCCGCTCGCTTTGATTAAAGAAGTCATCGATACATTTGAGCGCTCCCGGATGCAGATTCAGCGTTCCAAACAGTTGTTTCACAACCGTGAAGAAATCACGCTATATATGATTAAGTATTAAGTTATTAAAGGCATTAAACTTTATGCTTTACAATACCTTATTGCCTATACTATAATGATACCAATATTAACCATAACAAGTTGAGGGAAAGCATCCCGAAGTGAAGAGTCCGGATATCCGGTCTGTTCCGCTTCGGTGAAGCTTTCCCTTTTTTGTTATGCACACAAGGAGGAGTCTATATGAGACATCCGGCTAGGCTCGAGCGTGGAAGCCTGCTGGGGGGAAGGTACCGTATTGTGTCCATTCTCGGTTCGGGTGGAATGAGTCATGTATATGAAGCAGAGGATTTGAAGTTGCCAGGCAAAACCTGGGCGATCAAAGAAAGCGTGACGGCGATGCCATACGAAGGCAGTATGGAGTCAGAAGCTGCTCTTCTTACATCTCTGAGGCATCCCAGATTACCGCAAATCGTAGATTTTTTTGTACCGGATGAGCTGGGGTATACCTATCTTGTTATGGAGTACATTGAGGGATTGACACTTAGTGACTATTTCAAGCAATGTCGGGGGAAGATTCCGCTTGAACATATGACCGAGTTTGTGCTTCAGCTGCTGGATGTATTAAGTTATTTGCACAGTCTGGACCCACCTGTCATCTATCGGGATTTGAAACCATCCAACATTATGATTACACCGGAACATGAAGTGAGACTGATTGATTTTGGGATAGCGCGGAGCTATAAAGCACAAAGAGTCGATGATACGGTTAAATTGGGAACGGCCGGCTTCGCTGCACCAGAACAATATGGTTCAGGACAGACTGATGCGCGTTCTGACCTGTACGGGCTTGGAGCATTGTTGCTCTATCTCATGACTTGTGGAACTTATACGGAATGGATTCAGGGAGTTGAGAGCTCCATTCGCAGTGATGTTCCACGTACCTATATTCCTGTTGCGAGAAGGTTGTTGCGACTGAATCCGAATGAGCGCTTTCAATCGGCTGATGAAGTTCGTAAGGAGCTGCTGCGCAGACCGGGAATAGCGGCTGGTGGTTCAGAAACGACGGTGACGATAAGCGGAGGGACAAGAGTGATCGCTTTGACGGGGGCATCATCCGGAGTTGGGGTTACGCATACGGCCATAGCCATCAGTCACTATCTGGAGCGGCAGAACTTCAAAGTGGCCATAATCGAGATGTCGCCACGTTCCCAATCGTTTGCACGGATTCAACAAGTGGCGCATGCAGGTAAACCCGTGCCAGCAAGCAGACAGTTTGCTGTGGATGGTGTACATTACTGGAAACAATCGGGACGTGCAGACATCCTGTCTTTATTGGGAGGCAGCTATCAGTTCATTGTGATGGATCTGGGCAGTGGTCAGGATCAGAACCGGCTTGAAGAGTTTCTCAGAGCTGACTTACCCATTGTTATAGGTTCCGGTGCCGAATGGAGACAAGCTGAGATTGGATCTTTTGTCCGTTCACACAACCGGTACCCAAGAGACAAATGGATCTACTGCTTGCCACTCGCAGCAGCTGACGCCGTTCAGCGCATGCGCAAAACGTTGGACACTTCCAGTGTCTACGGTCTGCCTTTACATATCGATCCCTTTGATCGGGAACCGCAGATGGATAAGGTTTTTGCTCATATTTTGACTCATATGATGGGGCAGCTTCCCAAGAAACGTTCATTCTTTGCAAGAAAAAGAGTACATGATTAGAAGAGATTGCGAAAGGAGAGCCTCTTTTGTCTAAATTAAGAAAACAAAGCCGCCAACTGATTTACGCTGGATTGACGGGAGCAGGAGCGATCGGTTTGTTGTTTGGGGCATATGTCATTTACAATGTCAAAACCATGAGTGATACGAGGTCTGAAGTGGAGGCCCGATACTCATCAGCCTACGAACAAAAAGAAGCTGAATTGATGCAACAATGGAACTCGGGGGCACAGGGATGGGTGACAATACGGGATGTTGAAGCAGGAGAGTCGATATTGCCCGAGGATATCAAACTCATAGCCGTTCCGGATGCACAGGCACCAAGGAATCTTTGGTCCAGCTCCAAGCAGATGGATGGTCAAGTGGCGAAAATAGAATTAAAAAAGGGAACAGCCATTACAACTGAAATGGTGTATGAAGATACCCCGGCACCGCCGGATCTAAGGAATCGTGAACTACAGGTTGTGTTATTACCTTCTTCACTTGCTAAGGGAGACATCATTGATATTCGTATTCAGTTTCCAACGGGTCAAGACTACATTCTCCTGTCCAAAAAGAAAGTCCAAAGATTAAATGCAGCTACACTATGGATTACGATGACGGAGGAGGAGATCCTATCCCTTTCAAGTGCAATTGTAGATGCCTATTTACATAAAGCTTCAATCTATGCCTTAACCTATGTAGAACCACAGTTCCAGACACCAGCGATCCCGACATACCCTGCTAACAATGAAGTGTTAAAACTGCTGGAGAGTGATCCTAATCTTGTACGTCGGGCTGAAGTGGAGTTAGCGCGGCAAGTACGGAGTTCGTTAGAAAGCTCACTCGCCGCATCCATCTCAGCGCCCTCCCAAGGTGTGGAGCAGGACGTTGCACAGTCCTCCGTTTCATACAATAGTCGCCCTGGAGCGAATAACTCTTCATCTACTGATGGGGTCATCTGGAATGATGGTTCTGGTAGCGGCGGAACGACGGGTACAGGGAGCAATGATTCTTCAGCATCTGCTTCAAGTGCGGATGAGCAGAAAAGCTTGCTGACGGGCGGGGAGTAAAAAGCAGGAAAAACCATTTATTATTCATGTAACAACGTTTAAAAGAAATTAAAAGGAGATTCGATAGCTATGCAAACATGGATCTTTGCTGGGTTATGCGAGAAGAATGACCTGATGCTGTACCTTTGCAAAATACTGGCGTCCTCCGGTAAACGTGTCTTGCTTGTTGATGGAACATTACAGCAGAAATATGGATACGGCGTTGGGGAAAGTCAGCAATCTCTGCGTATTACAGAATTTGAAGGTTTTGATATCGCATGTCAGTTCGTAACTTCAACAGCGGTTGAGAGTCATCTTGAAGCGAGTGGCGAGAAATTGGAGAGTTATGATTACGTCCTTTACGACATGGAAACATCACACTTTGCGTCACGTGATCTATGGCTCACGGCAGATATCCGTGTCTGGGTCAGTGATTATGAACGTTACAATCTGGAAAGGGGCAAAGGCTGGCTCAAGCGGTTGCTTGAAGAACAGTCCCTACCAGCAGAACTACCATTTCAGCGCATTTTGATTAATGCCGTTGATTGCAAACTGGAAGCTCGATATTTGTGGGCGTATCTGGAAGGTAGTCCATTTGTATGGATAGGAGAATCGCTGATGTTGCCTTGGGATGAACTGACTGCAGCAGTCAAACTGGAAAACGAGCATCATCGTCGGATACGTCTGGGGCCGTTATCACGGAACTATAAAAAATCGTTATGCAGGTTAGTGGAGCAGTTGACCGGATGGGAAAATGTCCAGAGTCGCCGGGCCATTAAAGAAGCAGAAAGGATGAGGGCATGAGCACCATTACGTTTTGGAGTCCTTTTGCAGGAACAGGCAGCACCTCAAGTGCGTTGATCGGCGCCTATGCGATGGCCCTTCAATATAGGACAAGAATTTTGCTTGTAAATACAGGTCCAGTCGGGAGCAGCACAGAAGCTGCCCTTCCACCTAAAGAAATAGAGGACACGGGATCCGTATTTACATTCGAGGAGGGGGGATGGGATGCTGTGGAACGGCTGCATATCAGCGGGAGTCTGAACAAGCATAATTTGAGGGATTATACTAAGCCGCTCCTCAATGACCGTCTGGATTTGTTGACTGGCAGAATTAATCGATTGGAACGTTCAACAGAAGAGCATATGGAGACATTAAAAAGGCTGCTGCACGTAGCCAATGAATATTATGATCTGGTTCTTCTCGATGCAGATCGCGCAGGCACTTGTGACCAGGTTCTGCTGGATCAAGCGGACTATGTTGTGGTGAACCTGAATCAAAATATGAGGGATCTGGAGTATTTTTTTGAAAAAATCAGACCCGAGAGCATGAGTGATCAGAAACTGCACATCGTGCTGAATAAGTATGATCCTCATTCACGCGCAACCATCACCAATATTCGTCGGCGTTTTCGATACAAAGGCTCGATATCAGTGTTGCCTTATACCACCGGATTTCTGGATGCCTTCAATCGTCGTGATGCGGCTGCGTACTTGCAATTGGAAGGTCTGAGCAACAATAAAGATATTCGTAAAGGGAGCTTTGCCGCAAGTATGGCTGAACTCGCTCGTCTTATTATGGATGGGGCAGGGATGCGTACCGTACTAAAAAGGCTGGAAAGGGGAGCCTGAACATCTGATGCTCTGGAATACCCTATGGTTAATTTTAATTTTGCTGTTATGTCTTGCGTATGTTTGGTTCAAATACAGAGCTTCCCATCGTGAAAAAAATAACCGTGCTCCTGAGCGCGAATCCTTCACGATTGAAGTGCTGACAGAGAAAGTAAAGAACTCGCTTCATGAGCTTAGTCATAGTCAACTTGCGGATGCAGGATTGCACGAAGAAGAATATCGCCGAAGAATCAATCAGCGTGCCGAGATGCGCAAGGCGCTTAAAGGTTGTGTATCAGGAAGCATCAGTGATAAAACGTATGTCAAAAACCTGATAGGTGATCTGCTTACCCGCAGTATAGGACTGAATAAGTCAAATATCGATGAGGTCATATATTTTGGAGAAGCTGAGTTGCTGACGGTTCAGGATCAATTCGAAATCGTGTTTTATCTATACCGGCAGCAATTTGGTGTCGATGCCTTGTCACGCATGATTGACACTTATGATCTTGGCAGATTGAGGCTGAGTGAAGGTGCAGACGACGGAGGAAGTTACTATATCTCCGAGGAGGACATCCGATATGTGTTTGAGTGTGAGTATAGAGAGCTTGGATTCAGAGAAAAAACAGATATCATCGTTCAACGTATCTACCAGCATTACAAAGGTTTCTCGGTGGTTGATGAAATAAGAGATCAACGAATAGATGGCGTTAGTGGTGGTGTGAGTGGCATGCTGGATGCCCTTCAGGATATGGGGCTACGGCAGCCAGCTTCGTGGAATGATCTGCTCACAGATGGACTTGAAGATGCTCCCCTTGAAGAACCACTTACTGGAATGGAAAGTGTCTGGATTTTCTATAAAGGTAAGTCCATTCATCTGTCTTTCCTGTCGTTTGGCAATATCCGTGAACTGAAGAGGGTATGTCAAAATATTTATAAATACAACTATCCGGGACAGCTTTCGGAAGCAAATGGATACAAGGTGAACGAGATGAAGGATGGATCACGTGTCGTTGTTGTGCGTCCTCCCTTTGCCGAATCATGGGCATTCTTTGTCCGGAAATTTGATATTCCCAATGCTTCACTGGAACAGTTGATTACTGGTAACAACGCAGATCTGCCAATCACTTTGCTGCAATATTTGATGAAAGGCAGTCGAATCACAGCTGTAACAGGAGCACAGGGATCGGGTAAAACGACACTACTTATGGCAATGGTGAAGCATATTTACGCTTCGTATACCCTGCGTGTACAGGAGATGGCTTTCGAGTTACAGCTTCGGCGTATATACAGTCGGCGTAACATACTAAGCTTCCGGGAGACGGAGCACATCTCAGGTCAACAGGGACTGGACTTACAGAAAAAGACGGATGGTACTGTAAATATTCTCGGTGAGGTCGCAAGTGACGAAGTAGCCGCATGGATGATTCAGATGTCCCAGGTTGCCAGTCTGTTCACCCTGTTTACCCATCATGCCAAAACGTTTCGTGATTTGGTTTTCTCCCTCCGTAATTCACTGCTCAAAACAGGTATGTTCCAACATGAACATATTGCCGAGGAGCAAGTAGTAAGTGTCATTAATTTCGATGTACATATGAAAAAGGACGCAGAGGGACGAAGATATATCGAACGAATTACGGAGTGTCTGCCACGTGCGAATAAAGGGGATAGCGTGGAGGAACGGGCGGGATTTACGTTTCGCAATGTGATCGAGTACAAGGATGGCAATTACGTCATCACAGCTCCGATCTCCATAGGAAGCATTACGGATATGCGGGATCAGATGACACTGCAGGACGCTGCGCTGTTCGAACAGTTCATCAAGCAACATTGGGGTGATACCTATGACCGTTAAGATAGCTCTTCTGTTGGTGTTGGGGATATGTGCAGGTGGCCTGATAATCACGCTACTTGTACTGAACCTGTTACGTCACAGAGGAGGAGACAATGCAAGTAAATCTATCGGGATCGCTACGCTAAACGGCACTCGTACGCTGCGGTGGGGATCGGTCCTGTTACAGTCTTATCGGTGGGGCATGAAAGTGCCGCTATTCTCTGCTTATATTTTACAAGTACAGAAACGAATCTCATTCCGGCATGTAGGCGACGAACCAGCATTAAGACGAATGACTATGAACGTGGTTCTAATTATCTTCGGAGGATACGGGAGTATCAGTGTAATCCTTTTCCTTATGCAGCCGGGTATCGCCTTTGTTATATTGTCGGTACTCTGCGCTGTAGTTCTAAACAGCCTTGTACTGGATATGTGTCTGAATCGTATGGAGAAGCGACTTTTGGTACAGATGCTGGACCTGTTTGCCGACGTGAGACATCGGTATCATCAGCATGGAATGGTAGAGGAGGCACTTTATGAAGCAGCGGAAACAGGTAAAGGAGAGGCTGCCGAGCAAGTGCTGTTGATCTATGAAGCATTGACTTCTCCGGATCCGAACGAAGCTTTGGAACGGTACTATGAGATTGCGCCAAATCGCTTTCTTAAAGGTTTTGCCGGTATTTCATATATGGTGATGGAGTTCGGGGATAAAGATAGAGCACAGGGTTCGATTTACTTGAAAGGCTTGGGGAATCTGACACAGGAAATTCATCTGGAGATTTTGCGGCGGGACAAATTGGACTATCTGTTAAAAGGGTTGAATATCATCGCCCTGGCCCCCGTTCTATTCACAGCTCCAATCGAACGTTGGGCCAGAGGAAGTTTTCCGACTATGGATGAATTTTATCGCAGCAAAATCGGGTTTGTAACCAAAATATCGATCTATGTCATTATCATACTTGCCTACCTGCTTTTGCAAAGACTTCAGCAATATGATGAAACCCGCTATCGGACAGGGCGCAAACACTCCAGAATCGATCAGTTCCTATACAGGCAGACGTTCATTCGTAAAGTCGCGATGTTGTTCGTGGCCAAACCTGGCAGTACCAATTACAGTCAAACCGTAAGACTGATGCGGGAAAGTAGCTCGGAACTGAAATATGAATGGCTGGCGATACGAAGGCTGATGTTATTTGTAAGTTGTTTTGTGCTGACCATTGGATGTGTCTTTCTGCTGCATCAGGTTGAACGAAATCATATTTTACATGATCCTGTGAGAGATGACCGGATGTTTGGCGCGATGGGAGAGGCGGAGTTGAAGCAGGCTACCGAGAAGACAAGCTTGGATCAAGCTGTACTCGAGCGCATCGAAATGAAGCGAGGAGCAACTTTTGATGAGATATCCAATGCATTGCAGTCCGTAAATCCCGTTCCACTGGAGCATGATGCACAGACTGAAACTATCGCACGCATCCTGCAGAAGCTGGAAGGTTACAACAAGCAATATCTCCACTGGTGGGAGTTAATTATTGCAATGATGATAGGTTTAGCGGGTTATCACATGCCGATCTGGCTCATGATGTTCCAGCGCAAGATGAGAAGCATGGACATGAGGCATGAAATCTATCAGTTTCAGACGGTTATCTCAATCTTGCGAGAGATGGACCGTATGTCTGTAGAGGAAATACTGGAATGGCTCAATCGCTTTGCTGTTATTTTCAAAAGACCACTGCAAAAATGTCTGTTGCACTTTGAACATGGGCCGGAGCATGCACTTGAACAATTGAAAGAAGATGCAGGTCTGCCTGAATTTCAGCGTTTGGTTGAAAAACTGCAACTTGCACTTGGGAAAATTTCGATTCGAGAGGCATTTGATGATCTGGATAGTATGATGGCCTTTTATTTTGAACAACGGAAGCAGGAATACACCAAGATGATTGATGTTAAAGCATCATGGGGAAGAATGATCGGGTTTACACCGATGTATGCCCTGATCTTCCTCTATCTGGTCATTCCGCTGGTAGGCATGAGTTTCCTGCAAATGAACATTTATTATGAACAGATTCAGAAACTGTAACGACCATGTACGTCACAGTCTGAAATAAATTAAAAACGATATAGGAGGATTTATCATGAACAATGCATCAAGTGCTTTAAAGGTGGCAGCAGGCATCTTTCTGACCATCGCCCTTATTACGATTGTGGTTCTATTGTTTATTTCGGCTCAGGAGGCAACCAAAACGGCACAGAACAATTTTGCCGATATCCAGACCGAGTTGTCCCAAGCTGCATTTACCGTGTATGACGGAACAACCATTAGCGGATCACAAGTCACAAATGCGTTGCGTAAATATGCGGACAAGGATCAGTTCGGTATTCAAGTTATTACAGGTAAAAACAAGGGGGGTCAATGGTATGGCAATCAGTTGAACATATCCCAGGATCTCAATAACGCAGATTACGGTTCAGTGATTTCTCCAGATGATAAAGTAGGTATTATTAATCAAACTATGAGTGAAAAAGACAACCAATATGTCAATCCAAGTGGTAAATTCAAAGCAATTATCGTAAAAGACAGATCCAATGTGGTAAGAGGGCTTATTTTCCAGCAATCCTGACAGGAGTTGGTTTAACATGTCCCAGAATACACAGCAGCTCATGTTGTTCTGTACGGCGGTTGTCCTATTTGTGACAGCCTGCCTGTACGGGCAGCAGAATGTTCGGGTTCTTTCAGACGCTTTGAATCACTTGGTGCAGACGACAGCAGACATGGAAGGACGGCTGAATACCACTCTGCGTATAAGTGAGCCAATCCGTTATAGTGGTGCGGAAGTGTTACACACTGTGAGGCAAATGACAGGGACAACGGTCAGCGTGGAGGTGGACGGGATTGCATATGTCATTGATCCCCTTGTAAACAGAAGAGGAACCATTCCTGTCCAGCTTGCTGCTTCGTATAGACCCGAGTTCATAAGAAGTGAGGCTGGCGAACTGCTGAAGATTGCATTTTGGAAGGAGGCCAGTACACCTTGATTAACGCTGCATCCAAGCTGCTTGCTGTTTTGCTGGCAGTGATTTTGCTTTATGTATATCCGGCAGCAGAGACTGCAGATCGACAGGATGACGTGGCACGCATGACCGTTGTTCAGACGGTTACCCGTTTTGTTGATGCAGTCAGAACAAAGGGATACATTTCCCCTGTCATGTATACAGAATTCGAAGAACAGATGGCCCAAACGGGGAATGCCTATGAGATTTCCATGGAGCATTTGCACAAAAAATATGTTCCTCATTACTCAGATCCGATGGATCAGAGCACATTTTCTGGCACCTATGAAACCGTACAAGATGGCTATTATTCAGCCCAAATTAAAGCAAAGCTGTTTCCTTCGTCCGGTGTGCTAGCTTTAGACGATCCTGGGCGCAGATATACACTGGCAATGGGGGATTTCTTCACTGTAACCGTCAAAAATACCAATCGCACACCTGCCATGTTGATTCGTGAGTGGTTGAACGGGTCTGCACATGCTGCAGCCGTGTTTACCACATATGGGGGTATGGTGCTCAATGAAGATTACTGATCTTTCTATTGTGTTTGTGCTTATCTTTTTACCTATATTCTGGGTTATTTCTCACAATACAGACAATGCCCAAGAGGCACAATATTTAAGCAATCGATATAAGATGGCACTTCAGACTGCCGTACTGGATGCAGGGGCTGTGATGCATCAAAATGAGAAGCAAAACGATGAAGCAGGGTATGATTCGACCAAATTTGTAAAAGCGGACAAAGAGCTTGCCTTGACTACCTTTACCCAAACACTGGCGCTAAATATGGGGATTCAGGATGATCCTGCTGCTATACGGGCCATGTTTAATTACATTCCTGCAATGGTCGTGCTGGATTATGATGGTTATTATATTTTGGCGAACGAAACTGAGATGACTGGTGATCTTGAAGATTCATTCCGGCAAGTTTGGAGTCCTAAAAAGCCCTATACATATTCTGATTCAAATGGTAGCAGTATTAACTTCACACTCGATGGGTATGTGTATGCCTATGATGCAGGCTTGGGCATGTGGGTTGAGGGTTTCCAGAAAGAACTGGCCTCCAGCACACAAATCCCTCTGCTTCAGAATGCCGAGACGTTTGAGCAGGTCAGACGAGGCCGGATCGTGACAAGTGTGCAGGAAGATTTGGCAGATGTTATTAACCGGCATAATGAGTTTGCAAGAAGGAATGGTGTTTCCTACACCTTTACCATGCCTTTGATTTCTCAGGAAGACTGGTACAATTCGATTAATGATACGGGGCTGATGGCGTTTATTCAGGGAATACCTGTAGGTAACCAAAAGATTAACAATTATGCCATTGGTGGTGGCAGACTGGTGAAGAAAACAGCGATCGTTGGCGGAGTTGATCCTGTAAGTGGAATTAAATACTATTACCCTTCCACATGTAGCAATGGTTACAGAGCCGAAGAAGTGTTTACAAATGCCAAACAAGCGGCAGCACAAGGTTATTTTGAGTATAACTGTTCCATAAATTAAAGGCAGTTTGTTTGTAATATAAAAGCGAGGTTGCATGAGATGTTTACATTACTTTCAGAAAAGGCGACACCTGTGCTAAAATAGGGTTTCGGAACGATAGTAATGTCCAATAGATAGGAGCAACCTCATCTTATGAGTTTATTGTCAGTAGAGAACGTGAGTCACAATTTTGGAGACCGCACGTTATTTAAAAATGTATCTTTTCGTTTACTTGCCGGAGAGCGTGTAGGTCTTGTTGGTGCAAATGGTGTGGGTAAGTCCACACTGATGAACATTCTTACCGGGAAATTGTTAAAGGACGAAGGGAAGGTCGAATGGACCCCCAAAGTTCGTTATGGATATCTGGATCAGCATACCAAGCTCACGCCTGGAAAAACGATTCGTGATGTGCTTAAGGATGCGTTCCTGCCCTTGCTTGAGTTGGAAAAAGAAATGATGTCTATTACGGATCAGATGGCAGACGCCGATCCGGACAAGCTCGAATTGTTGCTGGAAGAAATGGGTGACATTCAGGAGCAACTGGAGCAAGGTGATTTTTATCTGATTGATGTGAAAGTGGAAGAGATGGCAAATGGACTGGGCTTGTCCGCCATCGGCCTAGATCGTGACGTGGCCGCGCTTAGTGGTGGTCAACGTACGAAGGTATTGCTTGCCAAGCTCTTACTGGAGAAACCAACTGCACTTCTGTTGGATGAGCCGACGAACTATCTCGATGTGGAACACATCGAATGGCTGACGCGTTACCTGAAGGATTACCCGTATGCGTTTATTCTGATTTCGCATGATACAGAGTTTATGAATGAGGTCGTTAACGTTATTTATCATCTGGAATTTGCCAAGTTGACGCGTTATGCAGCGAACTATAACAAATTCCTTGAAATGGCCGACATGAATAAGGCGCAACATATTGATGCTTATGAGAAACAGCAGGAGTTTATCAAGAAGCAGGAAGATTTCATTCAGCGGAACAAAGCCCGCGCTTCCACTTCAGGTCGTGCCAAGAGCCGTGAGAAGCAGCTCGGCAAGATTGAACGGATTGATCGTCCAGACGAAGCAGCCAAACCCACATTCAAATTCAAGGATGCCCGGGCGAGTAGTAAAACCGTCTTTGAGGGTATTGATTTTGAAATCGGATATTCATATGCATTATTGCCTAAAATGACGATGACGATTGAGCGTGGCGAGAAAATTGCCATTGTTGGATGTAACGGTGTAGGTAAATCCACACTGCTCAAGACGATCTTGGGGAAAATCCCACCAATTAGCGGTAAGACTTTCTTGGGGGACTATCTGGAAACAGCCTATTTCGAACAGGAAGTACGTGCAGGTAATATTACCCCGATCGAAGATGTGTGGAATGAGTTTTCTCATCTGACACAGAATGAAGTCCGGGGCCATCTCGCACGTTGTGGATTAAAAAATGAGCATATCACCCGCCCGCTTAACGCGCTTAGTGGTGGTGAACAAGCCAAGGTTCGTTTATGTAAGCTTCTGATGCGTGAAAGTAACTGGATTTTGTTCGATGAGCCCACAAACCATTTGGATGTAACCGCAAAAGCAGAGCTGAAACGTGCCCTGCAGGAATTCAAGGGTACCGTGCTGCTCGTATCCCATGAACCTGAATTTTATGAAGGTTGGGTAACCAAAACGTGGGATGTTGAAGCTTGGTCCGACAAACAATAGTTTCTACGAAATTCTTCGCACCAGAAACAGCAACTTCGTTAACTACATGACTTCAGCAATGGTGAACAACGTAATTCATGGAAATGTACGGTGACAAAAAAAGGTGTCTATGGTAACATAGGCTACAGCTTCATATGAACACTAGGGGGGCCGCACGATGCGGCTGAGATGGAAGAATGCGATTCCGGACCCTTTGTACCTGATCTGGATCATACCAGCGTAGGGAAGTGGCGCGTTTCAGCTAATGACAAAGAGCTTTATCGTTGACTTTGCGATATGGCCTGCAAGATGAATCATGCAGTTCTATGTATACAGCGTTGCGACTATGGATGGTTTCTATAGTTGTTGTGCGTTATGTATAGAGTAATTGCATGCGACAGTCATTCAGTTGATCCATGAATTTTAAATTCGTGGCCACTCCCCTACGGGAGTGGCTTTTTTGTTGTTGTATATCAGCTTAAATCATGCAAGAGGAGGGCGAATAGGACGGTAATCTTCCACGAACATGTAATAACAAGATCATTCGAACTGCATGTGGTTTCACCAGGTACAGGAGACTTGGGCTCTTTTCTGAATATTGCTAAGGGTATATGGCGGTGGGTCGATTATATCCACATTCGGGAAAAAAAGCTGACCCTTGAAGAACAGATGTATTGGGCGCAAGGTCTAAAAACACAAGGTGTTCCATCTGACCGAATCATTATGAATGGCTCAGATCAGCTGGATCAATATGCTTCAATTGGTGGTGTGCATTGGGGTCAAGCAGTTACTCGCAGCTATGATAAGGATGAGTTGAGGAGAGTCGATCGGCTGCGCGTAGGCATATCGGTTCATTCTCTGGAAGAAGCAAAAGTTGCAGAAGAACAGGGAGCGGATTATCTCTTTTATGGGCATGTCTATGCTTCAAATAGTAAACCGAATTGCGAACCCAGAGGGCTAAGTGCGTTAGCTGAGGTATGCTCTAATGTTTCGATTCCCGTGATCGCGATTGGCGGGATTAGTCCTGAGAATATTGCTGCCATTCGAACTGCTGGTGCTAGAGGAGCCGCTGTAATTTCAACGATTTGGACGACCGATAAGCCGGAAGTAGCTGCCGCTTCATTGCGACAGGCGATCACGGATTCAGACAAGTACGCCGGACCAAGGAGATGAAGATCTTGAGAGAGGAAGCAAGAAGTCGAAGCAGGAATCGTTCAGGCTATCATCCAGGAATAGTTTCGGGAAGTAAAGTTGGAGCGGAAGTTGGAGGCAAGCTTCATGCAGAAACCATTATTGTAGGTGGAGGAGTTATCGGATGTGCCATCGCATGTGAACTCGCTACTCGAGGCCATGACGTTCTTCTGGTTGAGCGGGCGCGGATCGCTGGGGGAACTTCCTGTGCAGCCGCAGGCATGCTTGCTGCTGATAGTGAGGAATTCACTCATGCTGTAATGGCAAAGCTTGCAAGGCAGAGCAGAGCTTTGCTTCATGAGCAGAAGGAACGGATCAGTTCGCTTAGCGGAGTGGAAATGGGGCTGCAACAGCATGGATTTATTACTCCTTTTCGTTCATACAGTGAGGTCAGCAGTTACAAGAATGATCGTAGATCGTCTACCTTATCTACAGAACATATTTGGTGGGATCGTATTGCTGTCCAACAGGAAGCTTCATGGTTAAACAGGGATACGTATGGAGCATTTTACAGACCTTCCGAGAGCGAGGTTCTTCCTGTCAACTTAACGCAGGCTTATGTCAGATCGGCTCAAGCCATGGGTGCAAGGGTGATGGAAGGGGTACAGGATGTCCGTTTGCATACGAATGTAAACGGTGTGCAAGGAATCGAGACTTCAATAGGAACGATGACATCGAGAAATGTAATTATTGCTACAGGGTTACATGGTAAAGAATTGATGAGACATGTAGGTCTGAAATCGCCTGTTTTACCAGTAAAGGGGGAGATTGCAGCCGTGCAGTTTTCTCCCCACCATGCCGGGTACAGGCCAGACAAAACGGTGTATGCAGAGGATATATATATTGTTCCCAAAGCCAATGGAGAAGTATGGATCGGTGCAACAAGCCTTCCTGGAAGAACAGACATGAAAGTTTCGGTACAAGGCATTCAGAAGCTGCTTACAGCTGCAACAAACTGGGTACCTGGCATGAAGGAAGCACATTTTATCCGAGCGTGGGCTGGTGTCCGTCCTTCGACTCCGGATGGATTGCCCTATGTGGGGGCTTGTGATAGTGTACCGGGTTTATTCGCTGCTTTTGGACATTATCGTAACGGCATATTGCTTAGTGCAATTACAGCCAGCCTTATGGCTGACTTGATTTGTGGCAAAACCTCGGAAGAACTGGGGATTCAGGACCTTTGTCCAGAACGTTTGAACATAAAGGAGATGTTGCAGTGAACATCATTGTCAACGGACAAACCATGCAAATTGAAGATAGCTTAAATCGTGTAGATAAATTGCTCCATTCATTTAATTTGCAAGTAAAAACCGTCGTGGTTGAATTGAATCGGCAAATTTTAACGCGGGAATATCATGAAACGACGGCGTTAAGAGACGGAGACCGAATTGAAATTGTACATTTTGTGGGAGGCGGTTGAATTATGTTGAGGATTGGAAATTATACGTTTGAGTCTAGATTGCTGCTGGGTACAGGCAAATTTTCGGACTTGGAAGTGCAGAGCCAGGCGGTTGAAGCCTCCGGTACGGAAGTATTAACGTTCGCGGTTCGGCGTTTGAACTTGGAAGATCGGAACAAACAGCACTTTCTGGACACACTGGATTTGAAAAGATATACCCTGCTTCCCAATACAGCGGGTGCTGCAACAGCAGAGGAAGCTGTGCGAATCGCTGAACTAGCTCGGGCTTCAGGACTTTGTGATATGATAAAAGTAGAAGTTATCGGCGATGGAATCACATTACTTCCTGACCCAATTGAAACCTATAAAGCTTGCGAGATCTTGCTTGAAAAGGGCTTTACGGTACTGCCTTATATCTCGGACGATGTTATTCTGGCCAAGCGATTGCAACTACTCGGCGTACATGCTGTTATGCCTGGGGCTTCACCCATAGGGGCGGGGAGAGGAATTATTAATCCCTATAATCTGGAGATTATTATTGAACAAGCCGTCGTTCCTGTTATTGTGGATGCAGGACTTCGAGCACCTAAAGATGCTGCTCATGCGATGGAGCTGGGAGCTGACGGTGTATTGTTGAATACGGCTGTCTCCGGATCAGGAGATCCGGTAAAGATGGCGAAGGCCATGCGAATGGGGGTTGAAGCAGGCAGACTGGCTTATGAGGCAGGCATGATTCCCGTTAAGCGCTATGCAGCAGCTAGTAGTCCGGCGGAAGGAATGATTCATACATGACTAATCAGACACGATCTTCTGAACAGGGAGACCGCTATTCCAGACAGGAACGGTATGCACCTATCGGTAAGGAAGGTCAGCATAGATTGAATAACAGCAAAGTATTAATTGTTGGAGCGGGCGCGCTTGGTACGGGTATTGCGGAAACATTGGTACGTTCAGGAATTGGCCATATTACTATTGCAGATCGTGACTATGTGGAGTGGAGCAACCTACAACGACAGCAATTATATATTGAGCAAGACGCCATTCAGCGAATGCCCAAAGCGATGGCAGCGAAAAAGCGCCTATCTGACATTAATTCTAACGTTGAGGTTGTAGGCAAAGTGATGGACGTCAGAGTAGATGAACTGGAAGAACTGGTTCAGAACGCAGACTTGATCATGGATGCAACAGATAATTTTGATACCCGGCTATTAATAAATGATATGTCTCAGAAGTATCGTATTCCGTGGATTTATGGAGGATGTGTGGGCAGTTATGGAATTACCTACACGTTTCTGCCTGGAGAAACGCCTTGTTTAAACTGCTTGTTGGGTGAGGTTCCGTTAGGTGGGGATACCTGTGACACATCAGGCATTATCCCTCAGGCGGTGCAGATGGTTACGGCTAATCAGACTGCCGAAGCAATGAAGCTTCTCAGTGGTAATTCAGGTGCACTGAGACGCAAGTTGTTATCATTCGATGTGTGGAGAAATGAATACATATCCATTAACGTCGACGGTGCCCGAAAAGAAGATTGTCCTTCCTGCGGAGTAAAGGCTAACTATCCGTACCTCTCTGCCTCAAACCTGGAAAAAACAGACGTATTATGTGGTAGGGATACGGTACAGATTCGCCCTTCACGGCGAATGAATCTGGATTTACAACATACGGCTGATCGTCTCGGTAAGTTGGATGAAGGCAAAGTGGAGGTTAATCCATTTTTGGTTTCTTTTACAACGGGAGCGCACAGGATGGTCATTTTTCAGGATGGTCGTGTCCTTGTTCATGGAACAAAAGACACGGCAGAGGCGCGTACGCTGGTTCACCGGTACTTTGGTTAGAGAAAAATTAAATGAATGTTCCGCGTCCGTTCCTTCCGGGAATGGACTTTTTCATTTTACGGCATGATAAACATACAACAATGCTGCGATGCACAGTGGTCACAAGGATGTGGAGACCAAGTGTAGTTTAAACCAACAAATGTAGCAGCGTACAAGACAGGCCGGGTGAAAAAATGAAAACATCCATATTACTGGTTGGCAGGGGCGATCTGGTTTCTTTTATTCAAGGCATACTGTGTGCAGAAGGGTACCAAGTCGAGCAAATGGAATGGACAGATCTGAACCGTATTTCTGAACTAACACTCACGAATCTCAATATGATCATATTAATGAATGAAGGGTGTCATGAAGATACCCTGAAAAATGGACTAGAGTCTTTTGTGCACGTAGGTGTCACCTCCCCATTACTTGTGATAACTCCCAAGATATCGCCTGAATTGATTGTGGAATTACTCGATTACGGCGCTAATGATGTGATAGAAGCACCTATTCACGGTAATGTGATGATGGCCAGAATACGGAATCTTTTACGTGTGTTCTCGCATGCTTCACAGGAAGATGAAGAAGTCATTGTAGTACATGACCTCAAGGTCAATCTGCGTTCACGTCGTGTAAGTCGTGCAGGCGAATATCTGGTATTAACTCCGAAAGAATACGAATTGCTGGAATTTTTGGCTCGTCATGTGAATGAGGCGTGTCCCCGGAGCGTTATTTTAAGGGAAGTATGGGGGTATGATTTTGCAATGGATACTAATGTGGTGGATGTATATATCAAACATTTACGAGTGAAGGTGGATAAGGGGAGGAGTGTCAAATTAATTCATACCGTTCGTGGCATCGGTTATATGCTTCATACTCAATAAAAGAGGTCGTATCACCGAACATAGTTCCTGTTTTCCACATAACTCCTGTTTGGAGAGAGAACTTCATTGGGTAAATATAAAAGGACCGGATCATCAGATCCGGCCCTACTCGCTTCGTTATTTTCGGAATATGAGCTACAGTACGCGGCGAGCTTTAATATATGTTTTTTTCCAGTTCCCCGAGTTCAAGTCGGAGAGAGTTACACCTGGTGATCCGTACGTGTGCAGAACTTTTCCGTCGCCTGCATATACGCCTACGTGAGTAATATTGGAGCCTGTAGAGCGACTACCGCTGGAGAAGAAGACGAGATCTCCCACTTGCAGATTAGCTTTGGAAACAGCTACACCTTCTTGGGATTGCTTAACGGATGTACGTGGCAGGTCTACACCATACTTTTTGAAGATGTATTTCATAAAAGAAGAGCAGTCAAAATTTTTGGTTGTAGAAGTTGACGCACCAAATTTATATGGAGTTCCTGTAAAGGTTTTACCATAGTTCACGATTTGTTGTCCTGTGGATACAGAAGCGCTTGCTGCCTGTGCGACAGGTGCATTAGTCATTAATACAGCTCCAAAACCTAGTGTAGCGCACAACCCGACGGTTACGGCCTTTTGGACAAAGATGTTTGTTTTCATGTGAGTACCTCCAAAATTCGTTTTCGTTTAGTTGCTAGAGCGAGTATAACAGCTTTGTAACAGCCTAGAAATTGGATGGAACCTGATTCTCCCTAGGGCCGCAACGGTTTGGGTTTGTTTATTAAAATACCATTAAAAATGTCAAAAAATTAATCATTGACGAAGCTCGAATGTTACAAAAATAGAAAAGACCCTTGATATTCAAGGGTCTTTGTTGTTTTATGCTCTTATTTTTAATCTAAATCATAGGTTACAAAAACGTAATAAGTATAGGCGGAAGGTTAATCTTTGCTCTGAATAATGAGTAATAACCCACTATCAATAGAGACGGTGCCAGACTTTCCGAGCAGTTTGTTGCTAATCCCCAAAGATTGTCCCATGCGTATAGTAGCTTGATCTAGCGGGTACATGAAACCTTCCAGTGTGATACCTGTTACTTCATTAGTAAGTGGGAGCAGGGAGATGTACTCATATCCGCGGTCTTCCACAAAAGCTTCGGAGGTCGTTAGCATCATATAATTGTGTTCATCCTGCAGAGTACAGGAAATATGATGCTGCATAGCGCGGACCATAATATGTACGTTAGCCAGTGTATGATCCATGCGTGTGCCCGTTGCGCCCAACATAAGAATGTCAGTAGGCTCAAGATCCAATGCTGTTTCAAATGCCATCTCGGTATCGGTCAAATCCTTATGCACAGGATCACAGGTGATTATCCGTTCGCTGTTATCTCGTACCTTCTCCCGTTCCTGTTCGGTAATGGAATCAAAATCACCTACTGCGATATGTGGTTGAATCCCATGTTCTATTAAGAACAACGCCCCACGATCAGCTGCGATAATGATGTCATCCTTACCGATTTCTTTTAGAAATTGAGGAGAGAGGTTTCCCCCCGTAAAAATAACAATTCGTTTCTTAGTCATTCTATTTCATCCTTCCTAATCAATAAAGAAACAATTCACTTCTAATTAAGGTGTTAGAATGATGCAAAAATCATTCACAAAACCAGTATAATCCACAAAATGTGGTTGCACAATTTCGGCATGCGCGGATACAATGGGTAGAGCAACATGGAGATGACTTGAAAAGTGAGGTTTGAACAGGTTGGACTTGCACATTTTTGAAGTATTCAGCATTATAGGTACCATTGCATTTGCAATGTCCGGAGCTTTCGTGGCAATGGAAGAGGAATATGATATTTTAGGTGTGCTGGTACTGGGACTCGTGACCGCATTTGGAGGCGGAGTCATTCGTAATGTTCTCATTGGTGTACCCGTAACGATGCTGTGGAGCCAGGGAATGCTGATTATGCTCGCCCTTATATCTGTAGCGATTGCTTTCGTACTACCTCTTAAGTGGATTGGTCACTGGAAGCGGACAGAAGCGCTGTTCGATGCGATTGGACTTGCAGCATTTGCGATTCAAGGGGCGTTATACGCAGCCAATATGGGACATCCCATTAGTGCGGTTATTGTAGCCGCAGTGATGACCGGTATAGGCGGAGGAATCATTCGTGATCTGCTGGCTGGCAGGAAGCCATTGGTACTGCGTGATGAAATTTATGCCGTGTGGGCAATAACAGCTGGTTTTGCCATAGGTATGGGATGGTTCACAACCAACGTTGGGCTGTTAATATGTTTCGCCGCAGTTGTGTTCTTCCGAATGTGTTCTGTTCATTATAAATGGAAGCTGCCTCGTCGTTCTCTGGTACAAACGGAGAGTGTGAAACCTCAGACAGCACCAGCGCCACTTAACCGCACCTTGAGTAAGGGGGAATAACATGATTAACGTTTTGTTTGTATGTTTAGGCAACATATGCCGCTCACCAATGGCTGAGGCTGTCCTCCGTCATAAAGTGAGTGAAAGAGGACTTGATCAGCAGATTTCAGTGGACTCAGCAGGTACAGGAGACTGGCATGTTGGCAAACCTCCGCATGAGGGGACACGATCATTGCTGGATTCATATCAAATTTCTTATGCCAACATGGCGGCAAGACAATTTGCGAGTGCGGACTTCACACATTTTGATTACATTATATGCATGGATGATTCCAACGCAGCTAACGTAAGAAGTGTAACAGGTGGTGAGGATGCGGAAATTATCAAGATGATGGATCTGCTGCCGAACGAGACGCTCCGTGAAGTACCCGACCCGTATTATACGGGGAATTTTGAAGAAGTATACAGGCTGGTTGATGCAGGCTGCGACGTGTTGATGGATCGGATTGAAAAGGAACATTCTTTGATATAACAATTGGTGATGTTCTCTAGGAATGACTTGTGTGATACAAGAGAAGAAGCTGGAACGGACAAGCAGGTGAGCCTGCTTCTTTTTTGAACGTTCATGTAAGCGGTACCATGTGAATGTAAAACATAAGCGGCATTTCAGCCGCCTGTTCAATAATCGAATTAATTTTCTTGAAGAAAGTAAAGCAATGCTTCCGGCAGCTCGTTCTGCCAGAATCCCCATTGGTGATGCCCGTCTTTCTCCTGATAGGAGACAAGCGCACCTCGTTTTTCCAGCAAATCACGGGTATCCCGGTTTAATTGAACAAAATCATATGTGCCGGTATCGGCTTCAAAGGCAGTCTCCTGCAAACCAACAATCATCCAGATCGATAACCAGGACAAGTCTTCAGCTGCAGCGTAGATTTCCTGGGAAGCGGAGTAGTAAGCTCCAGACATGCTGATGACACGTGTAAACAGGTCTGGATAGAGTAGAGCAAGATGAAGCGAAACGCTGCCACCCAGTGAGTCTCCGGCAAGAACACGTTCCTGCGGAGAGCGGCGCACAGGATATTTCTCTTCTACATAGGGAATAATCTCTTCAGCGAAGCATGAGGTATACGCCTTGAACCGATCGCCGAAAGGGGCGTATTCCTGAGTTCTTACAGACACGTCAACCTGAACTCCTACTATAATGAAAGGTTCGGCTCCCTCGTCGAGAATGATGCGGTTGGCAGTGGTGGCGATACGTCCAAAGTTGAAAAATTCTTCACCGTCCTGACAATATACGACAGGGTAAGATAACAATTCGTTATAGCCTGGGGGAAGATAAATTCGTAATGTGCGCTTCTCTCCGAGATAGCGGCTCTCAATCTCTTCCTTTACAATCGTGCGTTTCAAATAGCGGGAATCCGTCATAAAACGTCACCTTTCTCGGTTAATTTTTGCATTCGACCGCGCAATACGGTAAGATTAACCTTGTGCGGGGATAGGTCAAATACGCAAACATGTATTATGCTGTTATACCAATATTAAGCCCCTGTTATACATACAATCCGGAAGGAAACATAAAAAAATTACGGATATCTTTGACGTATGCAGTGAAACAGGTGTATAATTATATTATAACAGCGGAACTTGATATTCAAATTTTTTGTTGAGGTGAAGAAAAAAATGAGCAAGGTTCCTTATGAAGTATATACGGAGGATGTAGAAGCTCTGTCCGTGCTGTCTCCTGACGGCGAAATCGTTAACAAAGACATGATGCCTAAGCTTTCCGACGATCAATTAAAAGAAATTATGTATCGCATGGTATTTACCCGTACTTGGGATGACCGTGCAGTAAACCTGGGCCGTCAAGGTCGTCTTGGTTTCTATGCTCCAGTATCTGGTCAAGAAGCTACAATGGTTGGTAGTGAATTTGCAATTGAAAAAGAAGACTTTGTATGTCCTGGCTATCGTGACATTCCGCAACTCGTGTGGCATGGACTTCCTCTTTATCAAGCGTTCCTGTACTCCCGTGGACACCAACATGGTGGACAAATTCCGGATGGCGTTAATGTATTGATGCCGCAAATCATCATTGGTGCACAAATCCTGCACGCAATGGGTATTGCTATGGGTTACAAATTGAAGAAACAAAAACAAGTTGTAATTACGTACACAGGTGATGGTGGTTCTTCAGAAGGTGACTTCTATGAAGGTCTGAACTACGCTGGTGTTTACAAATTGCCTGTTATTTTCTTCGTACAAAACAATGGTTATGCCATCACAACTCCTTTTGCTAAACAAACGGCAGCTCTGTCCATCGCTCACAAAGCGGTAGCAGCAGGTATCAAAGGTGTTAAAATTGATGGTATGGACATCTTCGCAGTTATCAAAGCGGTTCAGGAAGCTGCTGAACGTGGTCGTAACGGCGAAGGCGCAACTCTGATCGAAGCAGTAACTTACCGTTTCCGTCCTCACTCCCTTTCTGACGATGCTTCCAAGTATCGTACAAAAGAAGAAGAGGCTGAATGGAATGCTAAAGATCCAATCGCACGTTTTGCTAAATATCTGGAGAAAAAAGGTCTGTGGACTGAAGAAGATACAGCACGTGTGAAAGAAGAAGCAAAAGCAAAAGTGAACGAAGAGATCAAAAAAGCGGAAAAAACCGAGAAAATGACGATTTCAGGCTTGATCGACAGCATGTTCGAACAAACGCCTAAGCACTTGGAAGAGCAAAAAGCTGATTTCCAATAAGTTTTTTCCGATAAAGCATAAACATCCGGGACGGGTTCCGGTGTCCCGGTATACATGTATGAATTCAAATGTGAACTGTCAATGTTTAAGGAGGAAATGAAGCAAATGGCACAAATGAACATGAAAGAAGCAATCCGTGATGCGCTTCGCGTTGAGTTGAAACGTGATCCTAACGTTCTGCTTTTCGGTGAAGACGTAGGTAATGTAGGCGGCGTTTTCCGTGTAACGGAAGGTCTGCAAAAAGAGTTTGGCGAAGAGCGTGTATTTGATACTCCACTCGCTGAGTCCGCTATTGGCGGTCTGGCTGTTGGTTTGGGTGTTCAAGGTTTCCGTCCGGTTGCCGAGATCCAATTCGTTGGTTTTATCTTCGAAGCCCTTGACCAAATGGTAGTTCAAGCAGCTCGTATGCGTTTCCGCTCCGGCGGTAAATATAATTCTCCAATCGTATTCCGTACACCATTCGGTGGCGGTGTAAAAGCGGCAGAATTGCACACAGATTCCCTTGAAGGTTTGCTTACGCAAACTCCGGGTATTAAAGTGGTAGTGCCTTCTAACCCTTACGATGCAAAAGGTCTTATGATCGCTTCTATTCGCGACAACGACCCCGTATTCTTCATGGAGCACTTGAACTTGTACCATGCATTCCGTGCAGAAGTACCTGAAGAAGATTACACAGTTGAGCTGGGCAAAGCGAACGTTGTTCGTGAAGGTTCTGATGTAACTATCATTACTTACGGTATGATGGTTCACACTTCTGTGAAAGCAGCAGAAGAGCTCGAAAAACAAGGAATCAAAGTTGAAGTTATCGACCTTCGTACGGTTAGCCCGATCGACATCGACACTATCGTTGCTTCCATTAAGAAAACAAACCGTGCAATTGTTGTACAGGAAGCTCAAAAGAGCGCAGGTGTTGCAGCTGAAGTCATTGCACAAATCAATGAAAAAGCAATCCTGCACTTGGAAGCTCCGGTTCTGCGTGTAGCTGGTCCGGATACTGTATATCCATTTGCACAAATCGAAGATACATGGCTTCCTAACCCAGCACGTATCGTTGCTGCGGTTAACAAAGTCGTAAATTTCTAATTTAATCATCTGACATGCCGCAAGGCGCAGTATGGTGATCCACACCGCAGCGCAAGCTGCACTGTAAACAGCCATTAGCCCCTTGAGTAACAGTTTATTGCATTAGCAGTAACGGTTGTTTCTTGGAGTTAAGGGTTGTTTTCAGGATTGAGACATAATCAAGGAGGTTTTTCAGTTGGCTAAATTTGAATACAAATTCCCTGAACTGGGCGAAGGCCTTCACGAAGGCGAAATCATCAAGATGCACATCAAAGTCGGTGACAAAGTAACTGACGACGACATCATCATGGAAGTACAGAATGACAAAGCGGTCGTTGAAGTACCTTGTCCGGTTAACGGCACAGTAACAGAAGTATTCGCAAAAGATGGCCAAGTTTGCCACGTTGGCGAAGTTGTTGCAATCATCGATGCTGAAGGTGAGCTTCCAGAGCAAGACGACGCTCCTGCAGGCGAACAAGAAAAAGATGCAGCTCAAGGTGGAGCTGACACAAGCGGTTCTTCCGCAGCAGCTTCCAGCTCGGATGCAGCTAAAGAAGGCGGAAACAACAGCGTTCCGGCAGTACCTGCCAAAGACGTTCTGGCAACACCAAGCGTGCGTAAATTTGCTCGCGAACAAGGCGTAGACATCGCTCAAGTTAACGGTACTGGCAACAACGGTAAAGTTACCAAAGAAGATGTTGAATCCTTCAAAAACGGTGGCGGTTCTTCCGCAGCGGCATCTTCCGAAGCTCCGGCTCAAGAAGAGAAAAAATCCGCAGCACCAGCAGCTGCTGCAGCTGATCAACGTGTGGAAGAAGAGCGCGTACCATTCAAAGGTATCCGTAAAGCGATCTCCAATGCGATGGTTAAATCGGCTTACACAGCTCCTCACGTTACAATCATGGACGAAGTGGACGTAACTGAACTGGTTGCTTTCCGTACTCGCATGAAACCTATCGCTGAGAAAAAAGGTACAAAAGTAACTTATCTGCCATTCATTGTTAAAGCTCTGGTTGCTGCTTCCCGTGAGTTCCCAGCATTGAACGCTATGATTGATGAAGAAGCTAATGAAATTGTATACAAAAAATACTACAACATCGGTATCGCTACAGATACAGACAACGGCTTGATCGTTCCTGTTATCAAAGATGCTGATCGTAAATCCATCTGGATGATCGCTGATTCCATTCGTGATCTGGCAGCTCGTGGCCGCGATGGCAAATTGAGCGCGAACGAAATGAGAGGAAGCACAATCTCCATCAGTAACATCGGTTCTGCTGGCGGTATGTTCTTCACTCCGATCATCAACTTCCCTGAAGTTGCAATTCTCGGAACTGGACGCATCAGCGAAAAAGCCGTTATTAAAAATGGCGAAGTTGTTGCAGCACCTGTAATGGCTCTTTCCCTGAGCTTTGACCACCGTATCATCGATGGCGCAACAGCACAAAACTTTATGAACTACATTAAACAGCTGCTCGCTAACCCTGAGCTGCTTGTTATGGAGGTGTAAGATATGGTAGTAGGCGACGCTTCTCTCAATATCGACACATTAGTAATTGGTGCGGGTCCTGGTGGCTATGTAGCTGCCATCCGTGCTGCTCAACTGGGCCAAAGCGTATTGATCGTAGACAAATCCGAACTGGGTGGCGTTTGTTTGAACCGCGGATGTATTCCATCCAAAGCCCTGATCTCGGCTGCACACCAATATGAGTCTGCATTGCACGGCGAAGCTTTTGGTATCTCTGCTGAGAACGTAAAAGTGGACTTCAGCAAAACTCAAGAATTCAAAAACGGCGTTGTTAAGAAAATGACTGGCGGCGTAGCTGGTTTGCTCAAAGGCAACAAAGTTGAAGTTTTCAACGGTGAGTGCATGTTCATTAACGAAAACGAAGCTCGTGTATTTAACGATCACGAGTCTCCACGTTACAAATTCAAAAATGCAATCATTGCAACAGGTTCCCGTCCAATCGAACTGAAACCTTTCCCGTTTGGCGGACGCATTCTGTCTTCAACAGAAGCTCTGAACTTGCCTGAAGTTCCAAAAAGCATGATCGTTATCGGTGGCGGTTATATCGGTGCTGAGCTTGGTCAAATGTACTCCAAATTCGGTGCTAAAGTAACAATTATCGAAGGTTTGGATACTGTACTGCCAGGTTTCGATAAAGACATGACTAGCCTCGTAGCTAAAAACATGAAGAAAACAGGCATCGAAATCGTAACGGGTGCAAAAGCTGAAAGTGCTGAGCAAACGGATAAAGATGTAACTGTTAAATATTCCGTAAATGGTGAATCCAAAGAAGTAACTGCAGATTACCTGCTGGTTACTGTTGGACGTCGTCCAAATACAGACGGAGAGCTTGGTCTGGACCTGATTGGCGTAGACGTTGACGAGCGTGGCTTCGTTAAAGTTGATCACCAAGGCCGTACTAGCATTCCTCACATCTTTGCAATCGGTGATATCGTATCCGGTCTGGCACTTGCCCACAAAGCTTCTTATGAAGGTAAAGTGGCTGCTGAAGCGATCGCAGGACAACCATCTGTAGTTGACTACAAATGTATGCCTGCAGTTGTGTTCACAGATCCTGAGTGCTCCAGCGTAGGTTACACTGAGAAAGAAGCTAAAGAAAAAGGCTACAAAGTAAAAGCTGGCAAATTCCCTTATGCGGGTAATGGCCGTGCTGTATCTTTGAACCACGCTGAAGGCTTCGTGAAAATCGTAGCTGACGAAGAAACAGGTCTTGTACTGGGTACTCAAATCGTAGGTCTGGAAGCTTCCAACCTGATTGCTGAGCTTGGACTCGCAATTGAAATGGGTGCGACTTTGGAAGATTTGGCGCTGACTATTCACGCTCACCCTACTTTGGGCGAAATCGTGATGGAAGCTGCGGAACTGGTTATGGGTCACCCGATCCACATCATTTCCCGCTAATATCGTCTAAGCTTCGGATTCGTCCGGCATTATACGTAAATCAAGAAGGGATGGATAACGTGTTACAGCGTTGTCTGTCCCTTTTTTTATGTGAACACCTAAAGAGAGAGCCTGTTAATGACATGAATTAATGAGGTTCAGTAGCACTTAAATCAATTAAGCACCATGCAATCAGAAGCTTAATGTGGTACACTGTAACAACCAATATGACAGCGGAGGGCTTAGGTCGATGCTGTTTTTTTAAAATAAGGCAAATTGGAGCAAACACCAGTTGTGTGAATGTTCTTGTTTGTTTTTATTGCTATGAAATTAGAAGTGCGAGGGGAATATAATTTGAAAAACTATCTCGATTTATTACAGGATATCTTGGATACTGGCGTGCATAAGGGAGATCGCACCGGAACTGGAACACAGTCGGTATTTGGCAGACAGCTCAGATACGACCTATCCGAAGGGTTCCCGCTGGTAACAACTAAGCGAATCCATCTGAAATCAGTCATTCATGAGTTGTTGTGGTTTTTGAGCGGGGATACGAATATATCCTATCTCAAGGAAAACGGCGTGAAGATCTGGGACGATTGGGCTGACGAGAATGGCGACCTAGGTCCGGTATATGGATCACAATGGCGTACTTGGGAAGCACCAAACGGGGAGAAGATCGATCAGATTGCTGCCGTTATTGATTCGATCAAGAATAATCCAGATTCACGGCGTCACCTCGTTAGTGCCTGGAATGTGGCGGAGATTAACAACATGAAATTGCCTCCTTGTCATTTCGCGTTTCAGTTCTATGTGGCTGAGGGTAAACTATCGTGTATGCTTACCATGCGTTCTGTAGATACGTTCCTCGGGTTGCCATTTAACATTGCCAGCTATGCGCTGCTGACACATATGATTGCGCAGCAGTGTGATCTTGAAGTGGGAGAGTTCATCTGGTCCGGTGGGGACGTTCATATCTACTCGAACCATGTGGAACAAGTGAAAACGCAGTTGGAGCGTGAACCGTTCGCGTTGCCTAAATTGGTAATCAAGCGCAAGCCGGATTCCATTTTCGATTATACGTTTGATGATTTTGAGTTTGAGAACTATCAGCATCATCCGGGTATTAAAGCCCCGATTGCCGTATAAACAGACACGGATTGAAGGAGTGTGAAATCTTGAGCATTGAACTTGTATGGGCGATGGGCGAGAATGGTGTCATTGGATTGAATAATTCCATTCCGTGGCGTTTGCCTAAAGATATGGCCTTTTTCAAGCAACGTACGTTGAACAAAACCATTATTATGGGACGTAACACATGGGAGTCCTTTGGAGGCAAGCCGCTTCCGCAACGTCGGAATATTGTTGTAACAAGAGATCTGAACTACCAAGCGAATCAGGCTGAAGTGGTGCATACGATTGAAGAGGGTCTGGAAGTTACAAAAGGCGAAGAGCTCTGCGTCATTGGCGGTTCCCAGGTCTATCGTGAGTTTTTGCCGCTCGCAGATCGTCTGGTGGTGACCAAAATCCATGAGAATTTTGAGGGGGATACTTTTTTCCCGGATGTAGATTGGTCGGAGTGGGAGCTAACAGAACAGATCGAAGGCGAGCAAGATGAAAAAAATGTTTATGCATATACGTTTGAGTTCTACGAACGAAAACGGTAAAAGGGTCATAAGATGAAGTAGAAGAGCCCAAACATATGCTATTTACGAAGTATAGGGGCGCTGATTTGCGAAATATTCGTGAACAGCGTCTTTTCTTTTAGAAATAGAATGAAATAAATACGAATTAACATATAAATGACATAAATATGACGTAAAAATAACGAAAAAATGAATGCAATACATATCCCCTTATTCACTCTGTGGTAAAAAAGTATAAAAATTGTGGGAATTCACCGTTGTAAAGCCCTAAAATCAGTTATTGTTCGGATTTGTAGCCTAAAACAGCATAAATTGTTGTTTTTAATGACAAATTATCTCACATTTAAATGACGTTTCGTCCGTTTTTTCATCAATTAAACGCCTGGTTTTGTACAGCAAAACCTTAGAAATAACCATTTTAAGGGTATTGACCATGGGTAGACTTGGACGATATGATGTATAAAATACAAATAATTATTCGGATAATCCATTTAATATTCAGCATGCAAAGTGCTACTATAATTGAAATATCTTCGAGAAGATTTTGTGATACAATATACAAAAACTCAAACATGAGTAATCCATTTCATATAGAACCATGCAGATGAAGGGATTAAGACAAGAACGGATGGGGGAAAACGTAAGATGTCTACACCTACTGGATTTATGGAATACAAACGGCAGCTGCCTGCGGACCGCCAACCAGCGGAGCGGGTTAAGGATTGGGAAGAGTTTCATAAACATATGGCTGAAGAAGAGCTCAGAACACAAGGTGCACGATGCATGGATTGTGGTACCCCGTATTGCCATACAGGTATAGATATGACTGGCGGAACGTCGGGCTGCCCTGTGCATAACCTGATTCCAGAATGGAATAATCTGGTGTATCGTGGTTTGTGGAGAGAGGCGCTTGATCGTCTGCACAAAACGAATAATTTCCCTGAGTTTACAGGTCGTGTCTGTCCTGCTCCTTGTGAAGGTTCATGCACAGTGGGACTGATCGGTGAACCTGTAACCATCAAAACGATTGAAGAAGCCATTATTGAAAAGGGTTTTGAAGAAGGATGGGTAGTTCCCCAGCCACCGGAGAAACGTACGGGTAAACGTGTAGCAGTTGTAGGTTCAGGTCCAGCAGGACTGGCTACAGCAGCTCAGTTAAATAAAGCAGGTCACTCGGTAACGGTATACGAGCGCTCCGACCGTGTCGGCGGTTTGCTGATGTATGGTATCCCTACGATGAAATTGGACAAAAACGTCGTTCAGCGTCGTGTTGATTTGTTGGAAGCAGAAGGCATTCAATTTGTAACAAACACGGAGATCGGTAAAGATATTGCTGCGCAGCAACTGGTGGATGATTATGATGCGGTTGTCCTGTGCGGCGGTGCAACCAAACCACGTGAGTTTAACATTGAAGGCAGTGACTTGAAAGGCGTACATTACGCCATGGATTTCCTGAATGGCAGCATCAAAAGTTACCTGGACTCCAACCTTGAGGATGGTAACTACCTGTCAGCACAGGACAAGGATGTTATCGTCATCGGTGGCGGGGATACAGGTTCCGACTGTGTAGCTACATCACTTCGTCATGGTTGTCGAAGCATTACACAATTTGGTACACATACTCAGGCTCCTATGGAACGTGATCGCATTAACAACCCTTGGCCGCAATTCCCGAACGTATATACTCTTGATTATGCACAGGAAGAAGCGAAAGCATTGTTCGGTGACGATCCGCGTGAGTTCTCCATCATGACGACCAAATTTGTGGGTGACGACGAGGGTAATCTCAAAGAACTTCACACCGTTCAAATCGAGCGTATTGTAGATGAGACGGGACGTAAGATCTATCAGCCGATTCCGGGTACAGAGCGCGTCTTCCCAGCTCAAATGGCCATGATTGCTATCGGTTTTGACGGACCGGAACAGACTCTTGTGGAGCAACTCGGACTTGCAACAGACCGTCGTACCAATGTTAAGGCGCGTTACGGCAAATACAATACCAATGTGGATAAAGTATTTGCAGCAGGTGACATGCGTCGTGGTCAAAGTCTGGTTGTATGGGCAATTAATGAAGGCCGTGAAGCTGCCCGTGAAGTGGACAAATACTTGATGGGTGCTACAGTTCTCGTATAAAGAATAATGAGCCGTATATGGATATGGATTTGCAATTTTTTAATAAAATATATAACTGATTCAATAAAACTCTCGCAATTAGCGGGGGTTTTTTGTTGTTTTTAAGATAACATGAGACGTTCAGCTACAATTATTTTAGACAACTGTGAGGTATAGCATTGCTTTTTATCTCATAAAGATTTATTATTACATTATAATGATTATAAATAAGAAACGTATTGACACTTAATTAAAAACTACACGAATTGTGAAATTATAATATCCGGAGGTGCAATCTTTATGGCAAGTAACCGGGACAAATCCATTTCAGAACAGATTGATGACATTAAAAAACAGTTGGTTGCAAAAGGGTATAAGCTGACACAGCAACGAGAAGTTACGGTACGTGTGTTACTTGAGCATGAGAAGGATCATTTTAGCGCAGAGGAAGTGTTTCTGCTAGTCAAGGAACAATTCCCCGAGATTGGCTTGGCTACGGTATATCGTACGCTTGAACTGCTTAGTGACCTACAGGTCGTAGAAAAGATTAACTTTGGGGACGGTGCTGCGCGCTTCGACCTGCGAAGTACGGATGGCTCACATCACCATCATCATTTGATTTGCACAGAGTGTGGCACTGTAGAAGAGATCATGGAGGATGGCTTGCTTCGTTTGGAACAACAAATCGAGCGTCAGTACGGCTTTGCCGTTACAGACCATCGACTTGATTTTCAGGGCGTATGCAAAGAGTGCAGAGCGAAGCAGGCTTTGAATGAACAGGCAGCAGGGTAAATCCAATGGGGAGGATGCTCCCGCAACCAAAATCTGATATAATAAGTTTCAGAAGCAAGGGGCTTCCGTGGGCGGAAGGCCCCTTTTTGCCGTCATCTGGACGGTGAAGGAGGAGAGATGGACGGATGAAGACACTGGTTATTGCGGAAAAGCCCGACATGGGCCGAACCATTGCCGCCGTCATAGAACCAAGAGCCAAGAACAATCGCAATTATTTGGAAGGTGAGCATTACATTATCACCTGGGCGATTGGTCATCTATTGGGACTTGCTGAACCGGATGCCTATGATTCAAAGTACAAGCGCTGGAATATCGGCGACCTGCCGATCATTCCGGATCAGTTCAAGATTGTACCCAACCCCAGAACGAAAGATCAACTGAAAATGATCGGAGAACTTGCAAAAAGGGCATCGGCCATCGTTAATGCTTGTGATGCAGGGCGAGAGGGACAGTATATTTTTGCCTTAATTCAACAACAGTTGAAGCTGCGTCAGCCTGTCAAACGTCTGTGGATATCGGACCTGACCGCTGAGAGTATTAAACGTGGTTTTGACGGTTTGAAAGATGCCTCCGAATTTGAGAATTTGACCCATGCTGCCAGGGCTCGTAGTGAAGCGGATTGGCTGATTGGCATGAATGCATCCCGGGCTTTCACTACTCGACATAATGCCTTGCTCTCTGTAGGCCGGGTGCAGACTCCGGTACTGGCCTTGATCTATGATCGGGAAATCGAGATTGAAGCGTTCCAGTCCCAGACCTTTTATGAAGTAGCCGCTTGGTTTCGTCAGGAAGGAGTGGAGTACAGGGGATTACGTCAAGGAGACAAGCTGACCGACCCCGCCGTTGCTGAATCGATTGCGACCAGTGTGAAGGGGAAGACGGGACAAATTACCAAGTACGAAGCAAAACAGACCAAGGAGTATCCATACCGGTTGTATGACCTGACCCTTTTGCAGCGTGAAGCAAATGCCAAGTATGGATATGGAGCGAAGAAAACGTTGGATATTGCACAGGCGCTTTACGAGAAACATAAAGTGATCTCTTATCCACGGACCAATTCAAACTATGTTACGGAACAGAATATTGAAGGTATGCACAAAACGCTGAATCTGCTTAAAAATGGACCTTATAGTGAACTGGCGCAAGGAGCGAAACCTGAACTTGTTCATAAAGGTAACAAGGGTGTATGTAACCCATCCAGAGTTGAGGATCACCATGCAATTCTGCCTACATTAAAACGACCGGGTACGTTATCCAAGGATGAACAGAATATCTATGATCTGATCGTAAGACGTTTCTTATCTCATTTCTATCCGCCAGCAGAGTATAAGCAGCATACCGTGCTCACTGATGTTGAGAAGCACCAGTTCAAGACATCTGTGAAAGAACTGCTGTCACTGGGGTGGAAGGTGGTACTGGGAACTTCGGATCAGGAGCAGACAGGCAAGAAAAAGACAAAGAAAAACAGCAACGAAGAAGAGGAAGCAGAGGAATGGACGGACAAGGCCTTTGCCGTTCAACCTGAATTGCCTGTTCAATGTACCAAGAGTGAATTCAAGGAGAAGGCGACACAGCCTCCCAAGAGTTATACTGAGGGAACGTTGCTAAAAGCAATGGAGAGTGCAGGGAAACAGATCGAGAATGAAGAGCTCCGTGATGCTATGAAGGACAGTGGACTAGGTACACCTGCGACTCGTGCGGCAACGATCGAACGACTCAAAAACGTGGGTTACATTACGATGCAGGGTAAAAAGATGCAATTGACGTTGAAGGGTCGGACAGCCATCGAATTGATCCGTAAGGCAGGCGTAGATCTGTTAACCTCGCCTGAAATGACGGGCCAATGGGAAAGAAGATTGTACCAAATTTCCAAAGGTGAAGCGGGCCAGGATAAGTTTATGGAGAACGTCAAAAAATTTACGATGTCCATTATTGATAAAGTACGTGTGCAGGCACCCGCACCAGCGGATGCTTTTGGGGAAGACACACGTGGGGGACGGGGTAAAGGCAAAGGAGCCAAAACCCAGAGAACCAGCACTAGAACTACTTCTACCAAGACATCAGGTACTGGCTCAAGTACCATTGCAGGTTCGAAGCCTTCACGTCAAACGTCGGGAGCGTCATCCAGAAATGGCAGTGTTGCGAACTCAACGGCACAAACGCGAACTTCGACTTCCAGTCAACCGGGCGTTCGTGAAACGCTGGCATCCTGTCCTTCACCGGGTTGCACCGGTCAGATTATTGAAGGCAAGAAAGGTTATGGCTGTACAAGGTTCAAGGAAGGTTGCGGCTTTGTCATATGGAAAGAGTACGTCGGCAAGAAAATAACCAGTACGATGTTAAAAGCGTTAATTGAAAAGGGAAGTACTCAAGTACTGGCTTTTAAACGAAAAGACGGAAGTACGGTGAAGGCACGTATTATTTTGCAAGATAAGGTAACAGGTAAGCTATCTGCGGAAAAGCAGGATGCATAGGTGTATTGGATGTAAAAGCAGAAAGAAGAACGTGAAGGCTGATATACCAGCGCCAAATCCTATTATAATTAAATAAGAAAAGGACCCTTATCCAAGGGTCCTTTTTTGTTGCTGCTGTTGTATATTTTCAAGGATGACCTTCGGTACCTCTTCCAGGGCAGTAATGGTATACATCGATGTCTCTGGATTAGGTTGAAGCTCAACCATGTTGTATTGCCATTCGTTCGGCTGTTTGATATATATGCTATGGATGCCGGCCGTCACTGCTGGCATGATGTCTGTGCGCAGTGAGTTTCCAATCATCCAAGTTGCACGACGTTCAAACGGTCCAGTTGAAAGAATGCCTTCGAGCGCTTCAATGTTCTTATGTTGCCGAATGTAGATCCGGTCATCGAAATAAGCCGAGAGCTTCATCTGGTCAATCTTCCGCTGCTGAATTACGGTTTCTCCACCTGTATACAGGTAGAGGGCATGTCCAGCTGATTTAAGATTCTCCAGCGTTTCGACCATATGAGGATAAGGTTCAACCTCTTGGTCATATACACTCATTCCCAATTTGGTGAGGTAAGACTCTTCTTGATGAGAGGTTGGCTTTGAGAACTTCTGGGAGAAGTAACGGTAGGTATCAATAAGGGATTGCGGGAAATGGTGACTTGCAAATCCCAATTTATTGACCCCGGTTACATCAATCTCTAGCTGTTTCTCCCTAATTTGTTGAACCGTTAGGGCATGTCCATCAAACCACTCCTGCATGTTCTCGAAGAATTCACCAAGCACTAGGTTGAAATATTTATTGCAATACACGAGTGTATCATCTAGATCAAACAAAATATGTTGTTTTATTATTTTCATATCCAATTCACTCCTTGCAGCAGCAGCACAGTTGTTCATATTTTATATGCGAATATAAGATTCCAGGAACATATTCAATTCAGATACGCCATCTGGTCGAATACTGTATTTCTCCTTGCGATTACTGCCGAGCAGATGGGTTCGCAGCAGTCCGGCGATGCGCAGTGCCATAACCTGATCTTTAACCATATCCTCGTCTTTACCCAGCTCCTCACACATCTCAGCGAGTGACTTCGGTTCACCTGACACGTAGCGTAGAAGACGGAGTCTTTCCGGATCAGCCAGGGCATGTGTGAAACGAAGCAGACAGGTTGGTGGTTGGTCTTCATCCTCTTCGGGTGCGTCTACAGGATACTGCATGATCATCATGCCCTCATAGAAGCAGTACATATTAATGGGGCGGTTGTGGACGGTTGGAAACAGGATAACTTCATCCAGTCCAGGCATCGGTTCAACCAGAACACCCGCAGTAGCGTATTCAATAAGGAGTTCAGGCCCCATTTTTTCAAGCAGTACGCGTTTCTCTTCAGCGTCTTCCTCCAGCCAGGTACGATAATCCTCACTCATATTCTGGCAGTAATGCTGATCCCAGAGTCGCAAAAGTGGCACATAGCTATCCCGAATACGTGTAGATTCTTCTATTGTAAGATGGGGTAGCAGAACAGATACGCGTGCGAACAGCTCTTCGGCTGTTAGTCCAGCAAGCATATCCAGAAAATCAATATTCTCATTAGAAGTGTTCCGATAGGCCGCCCATGCAAATAATACATCAAAGTCATCAAAAGGCCAGGTGGCAGCAGGTGCGAGCGCTGCTCGAACATTGGAACTTAGTTTGCCTTCCACCTCAATGATCCATTCAGGGCCAACATCCAGATGTTGAATCCACTTCTTCGTTACATATACCAAAAAGCTGTTGAGCATTTCATATATCGGTGAAACATCGATTTTAACATGATAAGCCATATGATGCAGAATCCTCCCGTCACATCTAAATGTACGCAGCGACTTAAGTACTATTATGGCTTGTTTTGCAGGGCGTTGTCCACTATAATGTTCAAGTCCAGGGCAAAACGCCTGGCGTAACCATACATGATCAATAGAATAGTTATAACATGCGAAAGGTCGTCAGTGATGGCGATTTTTCTTTGTATGCTTGCAGGAGGAATGATTTTTGTGTCATCTATAACCACCCCCAAATTATCACATTCTACATCAAACTATCTCATTCTGATTACCGTTATTGTTGTGGCGGGGATCAGCCAGGGACTTTTATTGCCGGTGCTCTCCATTTTCTTGGAGCAAAAAGGAGTCTCGCCGGGTTTGAACGGATTGAATGCAGCCGCATTGTACGTTGGATCTTTTGCCATGACCTTGGTGGCGGAACGACTGCTGGGAGCTATTGGTTTCAAAAAGCTGATTATCGGCGGACTGTTATTTGTCATGATTCCCCTGATTCTATTTCCTTATTTTCCGGATATCAAAATTTGGTTTATTTTGCGTCTCGTCGTCGGAATCGGTGATAGTGCACTCCATTATTCTGCCCAGCTATGGGTACTACTGGTGACCGCACCCGAAAAACGCGGACGTTACATCTCTTTATATGGTATGTCTTATGGTTTAGGATTCAGTATTGGCCCATTGGGAATCAAGCTGCTCGGGTTTGGGGATGCCGTTCCATTCTGGGTATTATTCGTATGTATGGCTGCGGTACTTATGCTTGTATTAATGAAGCTTCCCGATACGAAGCCGGAAAAGGCCGAACATGGACAACTGCCTGAACGCCGTTTCCGACGCAGCTTGGCCTGGGCATGGTATGCGCTGTTGCCTGCGTTATTGTACGGGTACATGGAAGCCGGGATGAACAGCAATTTTCCGGTATACGGGCTGCGTATTGGTCTGGATGCCAATCAGATATCGTCCTTGCTGCCTTTTGTCGGAATAGGTGGTCTGTTTCTGCAATTACCTCTAGGTATGTTGAGTGACCGTTATGGTCGAAAGCAAACGTTAATGTTTGCTGGTATTACAGGAGGTATCATCTTCATGCTGGTACCTGTGGCCGGCACACATTTCTGGTGGACACTTGTGCTGTTGACCATAGCAGGAGGTCTGGTAGGTTCATTTTTCTCGCTTGGCCTGGCCTATGCCGCAGATATTTTGCCAAAAGTGCTGCTGCCTGCAGCGAACGTAGTGGCCTCATTTCATTTTACAATTGGAAGCATCATTGGACCGAATCTGGGAGGGCAAGTGATTAACTGGATTTCACCAGGAAGCATGTTTATTTTGCTTGGATTCATGTATCTTCTTTTTGGTGCAGCAGGTGTATTATTTCGTCGTAAACCTATGCTCGAATCTGTGGTAAAATAGAAGCTGGTGTTCGCATGGAAATTGATGTCCATTTCCGAGTACACTAGTAGTAGGGAAAAACATGGACAAGAGGAGACATCGCGATGATCAGAGTTGAGGGTTTAAGCAAATCCGTTGGAGCGGACCGGGTTCCGGTTCTGCGGGATATACGATTCGATATGCAACAGGGAGAAATGATTGGTGTAGTGGGCTCAAGTGGCAGCGGAAAAAGCATGCTGCTTAAATGCCTTGCTATGATGGAAAAATGGGACAGTGGTCGATTTACGGTGGACGGTGCCGAGATTATAAAAGAAGGTTGGTCCGGAAAACGGAAAATTAAACGGGAATGGGCATACTTGGAACAGAATCCGCAATTGTATCCGAGACGTACAGCTTTGAAAAATGTATTGATCGGTCGTTCTGGTCAAACTCCTCTATGGAGAATGGTAACAGGTATGGTTCGTTCCGATGATTATATGGGTGCGATGGATTATCTGGAAGGGCTCGGATTGCTGGATAAAGCACACCAGACGGCAGAAAAGCTCAGTGGTGGCGAGAAGCAGCGTGTTGCGATTGCCCGAGCGCTGGCGCATGGCGCCAAAGTTGTTTTGGCGGATGAACCTGTCATCGGACTTGATCCTCATACCGCAGATACGGTGCTGGAAACACTGCGCAAATTGTGCGAAGAGGAACGGGCTACCGTAATTGCAGTATTGCCGATTGAGATGGCAGAGAAACATGCGACCCGCATCTGGGGTCTTGCGGAAGGCAAGATTGCTTTTGATATACGTGGACGTCGGTTGACACAGCAAGAAAAAAATATGATTTAAACTATTGAAAAGAGTGATGAATTTGCTTAATTCACGGTGGGGACGCCTGTTAGCGGGGGGAGCAGTAAGTATCTTGCTCGGTTCAGTCCTTAGCGGATGTACTGTCATAAGCGATCCTAAGGGTTTGATGAGAAAACCAATGATGTCTACAGACAAGGAAAAATTATTAAATGTGGTTCAGCGGGAACAGCCACCCGAAAGCAAATTGATTCGCCCCAAAGACATGAATAATACCAGTATGATTCGTGTTGAAGACCTAAACGGAGATGGTACTCGGGAAGCCATCGTTTTCTATGAGACCCCGAATGAGAACGTGCGAATTCATGGAATGTTGTTGGAAGAGCAGGGGGATTCATGGGTTAAGAAGTTGACATTTGATGTTCCGGGGAATGAACTGCAATCGTTCAAAGTTTTGGACATTACCAATGATGGGAATCCGGATATTATCTTGGGTGTAAGTTTACAAGAACAGAAAGCATTAACTGCTTATTCTTATAAAGCTGGAGCACTTGAACAAGTGTTGGGTGGTGTTCCGTATAATCAATATATTATAGATGATGTTCAAGGGAACACCCTCGATCTAAACGGGGACAAGAAAAATGATTTCGCAATCGTATCCCTGAACAATAGCGGATTTGCATCTATTGCGTTGTATCAGTACGACGAAGGAAGTTTCAAGGAAGTTGACAGAATGCAGACGGACTATACTGTGAAAGAGATATATAATGCTCTCGGTGGTCAGATTGCCAAAGATAAAGTGGGTATTGTACTGGATTCAGAGCTGGATGACCGTAGTACATTCTCACAGATCATATACGTAAAAGATAACAAGTTAGTGAATGCTTTTAAATCGCCTGATCAAACCTACAGAGATGACAAAATTTTAAGCGGTGATGTCGACAATGATGGTATTATTGAGTTTGGCTTGAAGGAAACACCTAAAGGCTGGGAACATTACGTATTTGATTCCCGGATGTGGTTCTATACCTTTTATCAATGGGATGGCAAGGGTGATAAGAAATTTGTCTCATTCCAATATCGGGATGATGCTGACTTATTCCACTTGAATCTGAAGGCAGAGTGGTATGGGAAGATTACCATTGATACTAAATCGGAAAAAGAAAAATACATTCGTTTTAAAATGATTGATACGGATGAAACCGTAGGTGAAATAAAATATTTCACCCTTTCTCAGTGGGAGCAGGAAAAAGGCAAAAGTTGGAAAGAGATTACCCGAACGAATGATCGGGTCATTGCTTCCCGCGGTGCACAACTGGATGCCGATGATGGATTGCTTGACAATATACCGCAACTGAATAGAAAGGAAGAACTTAATGAGTAAAGTACTTATTCTAGAGGATGAAGAATCCATCCGCAGTTTTATTGTTATTAATTTGAAGAGAAACGGGTTTGAAGTGCTTGAAGCTGGAGATGGACACGAGGCGCTTCGCATTTTGCAATCCGTACCAGATATCGACTTGGCTTTGCTGGATGTTATGGTTCCTGGAATTGACGGATTTGAAGTGTGTCGACGAATTCGTGAAACGAATGAACGTCTGGGTATTATTTTCCTGACAGCCAAAGTACAGGAGCAGGACAAGGTATATGCGCTTTCCGTTGGCGCGGACGATCACGTAAGTAAGCCGTTTAGTCCAACCGAGCTGATTGCACGTATACAATCTTTGTTGCGCCGGGTCAATGTTCACCGGGAGACGGCTGCAAAGGTAACGTTTCAATCAGGGCCGTTCTCGCTGGATCTAATCTCCAAGCAATTTAAGAAACAAAATGAATTAATTGAGTTAACACCAACCGAATTTTCCTTGATTCAATTTTTCTTGGAAAAGGAAAACACACCGCTTAGTCGAGATGTGCTGCTGGATCACGTATGGGGCAAAGAGTATATGGGTGATCCCAAAATCGTAGACGTAAATATTCGCCGCTTGCGCCAGAAAATTGAGAACAATCCTTCCGAACCTGAATACCTGCAGACTGTATGGGGTCACGGTTACAAATGGAAGGGCCGGGATCAATGATCAAAAAAGGCATCACACGGCAGATTGTACTACATTACTTCATTGTAGTTTTTCTGGCTCTGCTGTTGGTGGAATTCGTATTTATGCTGGCGGTGCAACGATATTATTATGAGAGCATCTACAATACAATCAGTACCCATATCTCCAATTCGAAGGATTTTTTTGAGCCTCTAGCTCGTGAGAGTAATTCGGAAGATGGAAATAACCTGTCCAGACTACTTGTTAATTTGGAATTATCTAATACAGAACTTGAGATTCTGGATCTGAACGGTCATGTGTTAGCGAGTTCGACTGCATTTGAATCTGACCGTGCCGTTCTGCAAACGAGTGATATTCAACAGGCGTTAAATGGCGGTATGGGACGTTGGGTAGGCAGACAACCCGCCACGGGAGAGCAGGTCATGGCCGTTTCCCACAAGTTTGATCTAGGCGGCGAAAATACGTATGTTATTCGATACCTAACATCGCTTGAAAATGTGAATTCCAAGTTATTGTTCATGGGGATGCTTGCGATTGCAGTAGGTGTTGGCGTACTGGCAATTGTCTTGATTATTAGTATAGGTATGGCCAATTCCATTGTACGACCGATTAACAATATTACGGCAGTGTCCGCTCAGATGGCCCGAGGACGTCTGGATGTGAGAGTTAAGGGCAACTACAAACATGAATTAGGCGAACTGGCATCCACTCTGAATTTTATGGCACATGAAATTGTGCGCAGCAATCAGATCAAAGACGATTTTATTTCTTCCATTTCTCATGAATTGCGAACGCCCCTGACCAGTATTAAAGGGTGGAGTGAGACGCTGGACTCCGGTGGATACGATCCGGATGAAACGAGGATTGGAATGAGTATTATCTCTAAAGAAACGGAGCGTCTGATCGGACTCGTAGAAGAGATGCTCGATTTCTCCAAATTGCAGCAAAATCAGATGAAGTTGGTGAAAGGGACCGTCAGCATTCGTGAGATTGTTCAGGAAACTATGTTGAATGTTTGGGCAAAAGCTGAGCAAAAACAGATACATCTCAAGTTGGAAAGCGATGAAAATCGTGCTTTCAATGTTTTTGGGGATGGTAACAGACTAAAACAAGTCTTCCTGAACATTGTAGACAATGCGATCAAATTCTCCCATGAGAATTCATGGATCTTTTTATCGGTCAAAGAAGAAGACGGGCAGATTATAGCTGCTGTGCAGGATACGGGTATTGGTATCAGTGAAGAGCATTTAATCAAGGTGCGTGATCGCTTCTTCCAGGTCAATCACCAGAATGGTGGAACAGGGCTCGGGCTTGCTATTACGCAGGAACTGGTAGAACTGCATGAGGGAACAATTATCATGCAAAGTGAACTCGGAACGGGAACAACAGTTACGGTGACATTACCAGCTTTACCGGAGGAAGAGAAGGTGGAGGAATCCATAATGCAGAATGATGAAGCCGAAGTGACTCTCGATACGAAATTAACTCAAGGTGAGTCTGATCCGAAAAAAAATTGATTTTTGCATAAAGATTGTTTTCGCACCAAAAAGGCGAGCCATATATGGCTCGCCTTTTCTTTAAGATTATGAAGAAAGTTCACCAGCGCGCAGACGCCCACTTTTTTCATAAACATCTTTCAGCATGCGTACAGGTTGTGTGCGTACAGCCGGTTTGGCGGAGACAATCTCATTTGGTCCGACAACCACGATTTCATCCGCCGTACCTTTGACAATGGCACCGTCTTTAATAATGGCACCTTCGCCAATGATGGCGCGTTCGATGTGAACACCGCGACCTACCCGTGCATTTGGCATAATCACGCTGTCTTTAACTTCAGAACCTTTACCAACTTCGGCTCCGCAGAAAATAACAGAACGTTCAGCCCGGCCATCAATGGAGCAGGATTCATGGATCATGGAGTGCAGGAGCTCAGCACGTGTATTACGTGCTTTGTATGCACTTGGTTTAGTTCTCCAGTCACGAGTAAACATCGGCCAGTCTTCTTTTTGCAGGCTCCAGTCTTCATCGTTATGAAGCAGATCCATGTGCGCATCCCATAAACTCTTCACGGTACCCACGTCTTTCCAATAACCATTGAAGTTATATACGAAGAGAGGGGTATTCTCATTCAACATTTGAGGAATCACATCTTTACCGAAGTCATGGCTGGATTCCGGATTAGCGGCATCTTCGAGCAAGTGGCGCTTCAGGTATTCCCATTTGAACATGTAAATGCCCATGGAAGCCAAATTACTTTTCGGTTCGGCCGGTTTCTCGGCAAACTCGGTAACTCTCAGATTCTCATCCGCTGCCATGATGCCGAAGCGATGGGCTTCCTCCCACGGAACCTCCATAACGGAGATCGTCGCTACCGCTTCATTCGCTGTATGAGCTTCCAGCATTTCACGATAATTCATATGATAGATATGGTCACCCGACAAAATTAGAACATTTTCGGGGTTTTGTTGGTCAATATAGTCAATATTTTTATAAATAGCATCCGCGGTTCCCAAGTATTCGTCATTTCCTGTATGATAAGATGGAAGTAAGGAAATTCCTGCCTCACTTGAAGTACCATGTCCCCAAGGTTCTCCTCCACCAATGTGATCATGTAATGAATCAGCTTGATACTGCGTCAGAACACCTACAGTGTCGATGCCTGAGTTTACGCAGTTGCTGAGAGGAAAATCGATAATCCGGTAGTGCCCGCCAAACGGTACAGCGGGTTTTGCGATACTTGAGGTTAAAGGGGCTAATCGCTTCCCTTCTCCTCCCGCCAACAGCATAGCGATGCAATCTTTATTAAACATAATCGTTTCCCTCCCAAGATATTTGTCCAGTGTAGTACATACATAAACGCAATGCGGAGCTATTGAAACGATGTATACTGTAAAATTCCTGAAAAATTACAACATTTTTTTACACACCGCATTTTTCTTTTCAACTTGGCTAGAATGGGGTAATGGTTATTGTTATATCTATTTTCTGGAGAAGAAGGTGATCTCTTGGCCATTCAACCGTTAACAAACCCGGAAATTTCGCCGGAGCACATTTATTTGTTTCATGAAGGAAACCTTCATCACAGTTATCGAATAATGGGCGCACAGCCTGCGATCGAAGATCATCGTCAGGGGTATCGTTTTACCGTGTGGGCTCCGAATGCCACAGAAGTAGGCCTGGCTTTAGACCGTAATGGATGGAAAGGTGAACAGGAACCTTTATATAAGATACCCGATTCTGGATTTTGGAGTCGTTTTATTCCGGAAATCAGTGAAGGAACATTATACAAATTCCGTATATTAACGGAAGAGGGTACCGAATTGCTTAAAGCTGACCCTTATGCTTTCCAGGCTGAAGTTCGTCCGCGTACGGCATCGGTCACCAGCTCCATCGAAGGTTACAAATGGAATGATGGCGCGTGGAGACGCAAACAACGAGGCGTTTATAACAAACCTCTACATATTTATGAAATGCATGCTGGAACCTGGAAACGGAAAGAGGACGGCACACTCTACAGTTATCGTGAACTTGCGGACTTGCTTGTTCCTTATTTATTGGAAATGAAATATACCCATGTTGAGATGATGCCACTAAGTGAACATCCTTACGACCTATCGTGGGGGTATCAAAACACAGGATTTTTTGCGCCAACCAGCCGTTACGGGCAGCCTAAAGATCTGATGTATCTAATTGATACTCTACATCAGGCAGGAATAGGCGTTTTGCTCGATTGGGTCCCCGCACATTTTGCGAAGGATGCTCATGGCTTGCGTTTGTTTGATGGAACGCCCTTGTATGAATATGCAGATCCACTGTTAGCAGAGAGACCAGGCTGGGGCACACTCAGCTTTGACTACTCTAAACCTGAAATTCGTTCGTTTTTGATCTCTAATGCGTTGTATTGGATGGAGATGTTCCATTTCGACGGACTTCGGGTCGATGCGGTAACCAGTATGCTTAAGTTGGATTTCGAAAAGCAGCCAGGACAATACCGAACGAATAACGAAGGTGGCCTGGAAAACAAGGAAGCTGTTGCTTTTTTGCAGCAGTTGAATGAAACGGTCTTCAAGTACTTTCCCTATGCGCTGATGATGGCAGAAGAATCCAGTGCATGGCCGATGGTTACTTCGCCAGTAGATCAGGGTGGATTAGGGTTCAACTACAAATGGAACATGGGTTGGATGAACGATACGCTTGATTACATGGAATCGGATTTTCACGAACGTCCTTCCAAACATCATTTGCTGACATTCCCAGTCGTATACTCCTTTGCTGAAAATTACGTGCTTCCTCTGTCTCATGACGAGGTCGTTCATGGCAAAAAGTCGCTCCTAGACAAGATGCCAGGAACATACGAGCAGAAGTTTGCCGGCATGCGTGCCTTCATGGGGTACTTTATGACATTCCCAGGCAAGAAACTGCTGTTTATGGGTGGAGAATTCGGCCAGTTTATCGAATGGAAAGATGAAGATCAACTGGACTGGTTTTTGCTGAACTATGACAGTCACCGTAAACTCCACAAGTTTGAACGGGATCTGTCCGAGCTATACTTGGGCGAAAAAGCTTTGTGGGAGCTTGATCATTCCTTTGACGGTTATGAATGGATCACTCCGGATGATCAGGACCAAAGTGTCATTTCATATGTGCGCAAAGGAAAAAAATCTGCGGATACACTCCTTGTGCTCATTAACTTTCAGCCAGTCAAGCGGGAGCGTTACCGGATTGGTGTCATGCGTCCCGGTATGTATACCGAAGTACTGAACAGTGATCATTCCGATTACGGCGGATCAGGCATTATCAATGATATGCAGCTTACTACAGAAAAGATTCCTTTTCATGGGCAACCACATAGTCTGGAAGTTGTTTTGCCACCGTTAAGTGTAGTTATTTTAAAAAAGAACACACGTCGGAAAACGGATGCACTGCCCCTTGAAGTTCAATCCGTCAGAGCAAAAGCCAGTACCACTAAAACCAGTAAAACAAAAGAAAGCACTACAGTTAAACCCAAAAGGAGGACGAAGGCATGAATATTCTATTTGCTGCTGCTGAAGTACATCCATTTATCAAAACAGGAGGCCTTGCTGACGTCATCGGCGCATTACCACAAGCACTAAAGAAGAGTGGGGCAGATGTTCGTGTCATTTTACCCAAATACAAGGGCATCCCGGATGAGTATAAAGAGGCGATGGAGCCTGTGATCACGACAGATGTTCCTCTTGGTTGGCGCAGACCTTATTGTGGAATAGAGATGCTGGTTCATGACGGGATTCCTGTCTACTTTGTAGACAATGAATACTATTTTGGACGGGATGGCGTGTATGGGTATATGGATGACGGGGAGCGTTTTGCCTTCTTCAATCGTGCTGTTCTCGAGGTGTTGCCACAAATTGAATTCAAGCCGGATGTGCTGCACAGTCACGATTGGCACGCGGGTATGATTCCTTTACTGCTGGAGGCTCACTTTGCTCATGATCCCTTTTATAGTGAGATGAAAACCGTTTTTACGATACATAACTTGTTATATCAAGGTGTGTTTCCACATGATTTATTCAGTGATTTGCTTGAGCTAAATGATCGGTATTTTACGGTGGACGGGGCAGAATATTATGGCAATGTCAATTTCCTTAAGGCTGGAATCGTTTTTGCGGATCATGTAACGACCGTCAGCCCTACTTACGCCAAGGAAGTACAAACCTCCTATTATGGCTATGGTCTGGATGGATTGCTCAGTTCATTGGGCGATCGTTTCAGTGGGATTGTCAACGGTATTGATACCAAGAGTTACAACCCGGCAGCGGACAATAAAATTGCGGTTAAATACAGAACCAGCCTGTCCAAGAAAATCGAGAACAAGATCGAGCTGCAAAAGGAATTAGGATTGCCTGTACGTCCGGATGCTCCACTTATGGTGATGGTTACAAGGCTTGTGGATTCCAAAGGTTTGGATCTGGTATGTCGTGTATTGGATGAATTGTTGTACTATGACGACATTCAATTCGCAGTATTGGGTACCGGGGATCCGGCTTATGAGCACTGGTTCCGTGAGGCAGCGAATCGTTATCCGCTGAAAATGTCTGCTCAGATCACCTTCAATGATGGGTTATCCCGCCGTTTTTATGCCGGAAGTGATCTGTTCTTGATGCCATCAAGGTTCGAGCCATGTGGCATTAGCCAGTTGCTTGCACTCCGTTATGGCAGTGTACCACTTGTCCGGGAAACAGGGGGTCTGAACGATACGGTGCAGGCATACAATGAATTCAGCGGTGAGGGGAATGGATTCTCTTTCACCAGCTTTAACGCCCATGATATGATGAACACCATTCGCCGTGCTGAAGAATTTTACCGTCAGCCAGAGCACTGGAAAAAGATCGTGAAAAATGCAATGAGCGGAGACTACAGCTGGAACGTCTCAGCTGAAGAGTATATGGATATTTATCGACGCATAATGCTTGAATCTGTGAAATAGATTTGCACAAATGAGCCGCAGTATATTCGTACTGCGGCTTTTTTGTACGATCATAAGGAGGAGGCGAATTTAAAATGAACAACTACATTAATTTTACCTCTACTTACAATCCTAATTTGCAGGCATTAAGCAGTACCGACGGGTATAATGCCGTTAAAATGAATGAAATGTTTGGCCAAATCTTGGGGAATATCGCCGCTGTGCAATCCACGCTGACGGGCTCCGGGAGATGGAAGCGATCAGACAGCCCAGATCAAAGCTTATTTTGACTCGGCACAGGATGGTGATGTTTTATTATTTACGCCAGGGCACTATAAAGTTGTCAAGGCGGGCTGGTTCTATACGTTTAGTGGAAGATCTGTCATCATCAAGGCGTTGCCAGGAGCAATATTGGAGGTTTCCGATCAGGGAATCCGAATTGAAGGAAGCAATCATGTTGAGATTAGTGGCGTGACTTTGGTTCGTACGACTCAAGCAGCTTGGAGTAAAAACAAGACAGGTTTATACATCGAGAATTCAAGCAATGTATTGTTGCAAAATAACGATATTAGTAAATTTACCGATGGCATTGGAGTCAATGGTTCCAGCAGTCAAGACAATCCCGCCCGAAATGTCGTGATAAGAAACAATAAACTTCATCACTTGGGAGAAGAACCGATTGCAGTTCGGAGTCATTTGGTTTTTGTGGTGATTCGTGAGAATGACTGTTACCGATATCTTGGGGATGGCATTCTGGTCAAGGGAACATGGCATGTTTCGATCACCGATAACTTTCTGCACACTCCTGTATTATCCAGTGATCCAGATTATGCTGCTTTTTCAGGCGGACCACAAGTGAGTAATATACCTTCAGTAGGCGGCGGGATTACCTGTAACAATGAGGGAGGCGAGACTGGAGCCAAAAATCTGCATATACATGGAAACAGCCTGAATGGAACAGCATTTGGCGTGGGGCTTATCGGTTTCGAAGGTGCCTTTGTAACCTCCAATGTATTTAAGGATATCAAAATCACTTCTGTCATTTCGGTATCTTTCTTTCCCTCCCGATACAATCCCAACGGTCTGAGCAACCATTTGTTTGTAATCCAGGGCAACCTGATCGACACCATTTTAAGACCAAGTGCTACTGCTGCCATTGAAGCTAAAACCAGTACAGGTGCAGAAGGCATGGACATCGGAATTATATCTGACAACATCATCATTCCAAGAGGAAAACACTGGGGAATTGTCGCGGATGGTCATATTATCGTAAAAGGTAATTACATTGCCCAAGCGGGCATAGCCATGGATATTGCCAATGGAGTGATTGCATCGAGCAACATCATTGAGCCCGGCTTTGAGACGACCAATCCTGACCGATTGGTCAGTTTGCATAATGATTGTACCTTTTCTCATAACTCAGTTGCAGGAAAAGGTACATGTATACAATTACGTGGCTCGAACAATATCATAACTGGAAATCGTTTGAAATATGAGGGGACATGGTGGGCAGTGCATCTGGATATTGTTAATAATACGGTGGAGGGAAACATCATAAGAGATAACATGCTGATGGTTGCGGCAAGTGCGACGGGACGTTATCTCTTTGGCGCAAGTCCCTTTACAAATGGGAAAAACGTAGTGGTTGATCTGGTTAAAGATAATAATGGAACGTTATATCAATTAGTAAATGAAATTGTCATGCTTGGTCCGAATTCTACACGATGGAGAATAACTATAGATGCAAAAGGGGATTTAAAAACGACGAAATTATAGCTTTAGTTCAGTTTTTCGTTAGAAAACTCCTGAAGTATCCAATGATCATTAAAGGGTCATTCAATATTTCAGGAGTTTTCTGGAAATTAGTTAACTCGGTTCCAATTGTCTATACAAAATACGGTATCCGTAAGGATCAAGTTTAATATTCATCATTCCATTGGTGGGAACAACAGCATCTTCGGTTAGTGCATCCTTCCAGTCCTTGGTTTCCATCGGATGTGACAGGGTACGTTCTTGCGGAGTATTGTTCATCCACACTGTGAAGTGAAGAGTGTCATCCATACGTTCATAAATGATGCATGGATCATTGTGATCCGCCTTCAAAAAACGGAAGCGACCTTTACGCAGAGCTTCATTACTTTTCCGCAAATCAATCATCAGGCGGTAGAAGTCATAAAGCTCCTGATCTTGCTTGGCAGGATCCCATTGCATGCATTTACGGCAATCCGGGTCACTCTCTCCCCGTATACCAACCTCATCCCCATAGAATATACAGGGTGTACCAATATAAGTGAAAAGAAACACAACCGACAATTTTAATCTGCGTTTGTCTTCTCCAGCCCGAGTAAGCAGACGTGGGGTATCATGACTGCACAGCATGTTGAAGATGACTTCATTCGTCTGTTGCGGGTAACGCATAATGAGTGATCCCATCTCGTTAGCGAAGTTATAACCATCCATAGAACCACAGAAGAACTCAAGCACCTTGTCAGCAAAAGGGTAGTTCATCACGGAATCAAATTGATCTCCCATGAGCCAGGTCAGGGAATCACTCCATACTTCGCCTACAATATAGGCTTCCGGATTGGCGGTTTTGACCACTTTGCGGAAATCGCGCCAAAAATGGTTATCCACTTCATTCGCAACATCGAGTCGCCAACCGTCGAGTTTGATCTCCTTGATCCAATATTCAGCCACATCAAGCAAATAGTCTTTTACTTCGGGATTGGCCGTGTTGAACTTCGGCATATTGCCATAAAACCCAAAGGTATCGTAGGTTGGGATACCATCCTTAATCTGCACCGGATATTCATTGATATGAAACCAGTCTGCATATTTGGAGTTTTTTCCATTCTTCAGGACATCCTGAAAAGGAGGGAAGTCTTCGCTGCAATGGTTAAAAACCGCGTCAAGCATGACACGGATTCCACGGCGATGACATTGTTCTGCTACTTTTTTAAGCATTTCATTGTCCCCGAAATGAGGATCTACTTTTTTATAATCAACGGTATCGTATTTATGGTAGGAGTTTGCTTGGAACAGCGGGGTAAAGTAAATGGCATTAACACCGAGTTTAGTCAGATCGTCCAGGTGATTGAGCACACCTTGCAGGTCTCCGCCAAAGTAGTTATCCAGTTCAGGTCGGCCACCCCATTCCTGGGTTCCTTCAGGGTTCAGGTCGGGATTCCCATTAGCAAACCTTTCGGTCATGATTTGGTAGAACACGGCTTCTTTGGCCCATTCGGGAACCTTAAATACATCGATTTCATGAATGTAGGAAAATTCATAATATCCTCCTGTAGGGTAAGGGGGAGCATAATGGATTCCGTTATCAGCCAGATATATATTTTCGGTACCGGCGGTGATACGGAAGATGTAAGTCAGACGCTTGAATTTGGGCTTAACTGCCGTTTCCCAATAATCAAACATACTGTCAGAAGCCGCTTTCTCCAATTGAATTTCCTTATAGGTTCCATTCCAATCGTATTTATCACCAGTCAGTGCAGTCACATATTGTACATCGTCTCTCTTCGTTCGTACACGCAGGTGAATCGTCGAGGGATTATAAGCATAAGCCCATTTATCGCGGGGAACGTGGTACATCGCTTCGAGCAGCATGACAACACCTCCTGAACTTAAGATAAAGTTATAGCTATAAATAACCAAGTTAGACAGCATGTGAACCATAAGTACAGCCGCTAAATGTAAAAATTTCAACATTTTTCAACGTTTTCTTTTCACAGCATTTCCAGCTTGTGTCCGTATATACGTATTTATGATAACAAAAAGGGCGCTCCTTAAGACCCCAAATGCAGGTCCTGCAGAACACCCTACTGTTAAGACGCAGCATTTTGCGAAAAACTTAGCGACTTGCTTGCTTAAACTCTGTTTGAATGGTTTGCAGCAATTCAGGCTGTGTAAGAACATCATAAGCAGTTGCAGCAAGTGCCTTGGCTCCAAGGATCATACCATCCAGGGCCCGTTCCTGAAGCGCCAGATCACGGAATTCAATGGAATGAAGCGTATGAACTTCGTCCACAACACGGATATAAGGATGGATCGCAGGACAACGCAAGGATACGTTACCAATATCCATAGAACCATGGTCGTTCCCACTCACGATCTCCTCTTGAGAAATGCCGAGTTCAAGCAGATTAGTACTAAAAGCAGCAGATAATGATTCATTCGTGACCATCTCATCATAGGAAGTCTCATAATTAGATGTAACAAGCCGGCATCCGGTTTGCAGAGCAGAACCTTCCGCGATCTGAATTACGCGTTGAGTGAGAATATTCAACTCTTTTCTCGTCGAGGCACGTACATAGAATTGGGCTGAAGCATAGTCAGGAATAATATTGGCTGCCTGTCCTCCGCTATTGATAACACCGTGAATACGAACCGTGCTTTTCACTTGTTGTCGGAACGCATTAATGCCATTAAATGTCTGGATCACCGCATCTAGGGCATTAATGCCTTCATGTGGACTTGCAGCAGCATGTGAAGATTTCCCATGGAATTCAAATTGTACGGCATCAATAGCCAAGGAGCTTCCAGATTTCTCATAGGCGTAGTAAGGGTGAGCCATTAGCGCGACATCACAGTCATCAAATAAACCTGCTTCAGCCATAGGAACTTTAGCGCCACGCGTTTCTTCCGCTGGTGTACCGAATACTTTTAATGTTCCGCCCACTTCATCCAGTATGGACTTCAGACCTACCGCAGCTCCGAGGCTCATCATGCAGATTAGATGGTGTCCACAAGCATGACCGATTTCCGGAAGTGCGTCGTATTCACATAACAGGGCAATAGTCGGACCTGGTTTGGATGCAGCATACGTACCGATGAATGCGGTATCTAAGCCAAGAACAGGAGCTTCTACGGAAAAACCGTGGTAGGCAAGTTCTTCTTTTAACCGAGCAGAGGCGAGGTATTCTTCGTTACCAAGTTCCGGATTGGCACCAATGTATGATGAAATCTCTTTAAAACGGGAAGCATATTGATCAATTACAGTTAAAATTTGTGTTTTGGTATGTGTCATGGTGGACTCCTTAAGCAAAAATGAAAATAATTCAATAATTATATCATAGTTGCGGTTATTTTTCAGAAACTAGTCAGGATTTGTAATGTCGAAATTCATTGCATAATCATGCATTCTACTTTATAATGACTCAGGCATCAACAACAGAAAGCATACAAAGTATTATAAGGGGAGAACAGGGTTGAAATTGATTAGTCGTTACACCATGATGCTGCTAGCTCTTGTGGTCTTGCTTACTACGGTTGCACCTGTTGCGTTGGCAACGGGAACTACAAGCAATTCAGGCAGTAAAAAGCTGGTGCTCGGTACAAGTGCCGATTTTGCACCATATGAATTCCATAAAGTGATTGATGGTAAAGACCAAATTGTCGGATTTGATATTTCGATTGCTAAAGAAATTGCTGCCGATCTTGGCGCAGAACTTGTAATAGAGGATATGGGTTTTGACGGACTTCTTCCTGCGTTGCAGAGTGGTCGTGTGGATATGGTCATCTCGGGAATGACGCCAACAGATGATCGTAGACAAAGCATTGACTTCTCCGATACCTATTATAAATCAAAGCAAGTCATTATGATTCGCAATGCGGATAAAGATAAATATCCAACCATGGCGGAGTTGGAAAATGAAAAGATTGGAGTTCAAAAAGGCTCCATTCAGGAAACGATTGGCCAGGGAATCCCAGGCGCAAAACTGACAGCACTTGATAAAATATCTGATATCGTGCTGCAATTGCAGACCAATCGTGTAAATGCTGCGATCGTTGAAGATACGGTGGCTGCCGGTTATCTGGATGATGTGATTGGATTAGCACCGGCTATTCCGGATGAGGAGCAGGCCGAAGCGGCAATCGGGATTCGTAAGGGCAATACGGAATTGCTGAATGCAGTGAACGGAACGCTCGAACGTCTGAAAAGCGAAAATAAAATCGATCAGTTGGTTACCGAGGCAAGCCAGTTGATGGCAGACAAGGTGAAAAAAGATCAAAACATTTTTCAAGTGTTCTGGGAATACAAAAGCTTTTATGCAACAGGCGTAGGTTACACCCTTTTACTGTCTGCACTCGGTGTAATATTCGGGGTAATTATCGGTTTGATCATCTGTCTGTTACGTCTGCATGACGTTTCAATTCTGCGTTGGATCGGAACAGCTTACGTTGAAGTTATTCGTGGTACACCAATGCTGGTTCAGTTGATGATTATCTATTACGGTCTTGCTCTAACGTTGGGGATTAATTTCACGCCGCTTCAGGCGGGGATTATCACACTATCCATTAATAGTGGTGCCTATCTTGCCGAGATTTTCCGCGCTGGTATACAGGGTGTGGATCGAGGCCAGTTGGAAGCAGCTCGTTCCCTGGGAATGGGTAGAGGTGCGGCAATGCGCTTCATTGTGCTTCCACAAGCGTTCAAAGCGGTGTTGCCGGCGATCGGTAATGAATTCGTGACCATTATCAAGGAATCCTCCATCATCTCGGTTATTGGTATGGTGGACATTATGTACCAGGCAAGTGTAGTCAAAAACATTACGTACCAAGGAATGAATCCATTCCTGATTGCAGCGGCCATTTACTTTGTGCTGACGTTCATTTTGTCCAAGCTGCTGGGTCGACTGGAAAGGAAGTTGAGTGCAAGTGATAGACGTTAGACAATTACACAAATCATATGGAAATAACGATGTGCTCAAGGGCATTAACGTAACAATTGGCAAAGGCGAGGTTGTCGTGGTCATCGGTCCGTCCGGATCGGGAAAAAGTACCTTTTTGCGCTGCCTAAACCTGCTGGAGCAGCCAACTTCCGGCGAAATTAATTTTGAAGGAGTTTCGATCACTGACCCTAAACACAACATTAATGCAACTCGTGAAAAAATGGGGATGGTATTCCAGCATTTCAATCTGTTCCCGCACAAAACGGTGCAGCAGAACATTACGATTGCTCCCATTAAAGTGAAAAAACAATCTGCACAGGAAGCGGAACAAATCTGCGCAGATTTGCTGAAGACGGTTGGCCTGTCTGACAAAAAAGACACTTATCCTAATCAGCTGTCCGGAGGACAGAAACAACGGATAGCTATTGCAAGAGCGCTTGCGATGCAGCCGCATGTCATGCTGTTTGACGAGCCTACTTCAGCACTGGACCCTGAAATGGTCGGTGAAGTACTGGATGTCATGAAGCGGCTTGCAGAGGGCGGCATGACCATGGTTATTGTAACGCATGAGATGGGCTTCGCACGCGAAGTAGGGGACCGCATCCTGTTTATGGATGGTGGGGTTATTGTAGAAGAAGGAACACCTGCTGAAGTGTTTGGTGAGCCTAAGCATGCACGTACACGTGACTTCCTTGCTAAAGTGCTCTAATACATCCAAGTCATCATTAGGATGAATTGGATGAAAATGCAAAATATATACTGTGGATGAGAATTCTTATTCCCTCATAGATCCCTGTCGGCGACCTGTCGGCAGGGATTGTTTTGTTGCGTGTGAATACGCACGGATTTACATAAAAAGTAACGTTTCTGTCATCAACGATATAAGCTCAAATAGACATTTTTTTGAAAAAGTCGCTTGAATTCAGCAAAAATATTGAAGTGAATTAGCCAGATGGTAACATTTACTACGACTCTTGGTTACAAAGTTGTGATATATTTGTTCCTGCCGAAACTTCCGGAGTTGGGAGTGTGGGGGATGTAACGATGCAGAGTGTGCTTGGGGAAGAATCATTTGCACACGGCTTGGGGTGAATTAGGGCTACATAAATTATTAATGTAATTGAACCTATAGGGTGGTTTCCTCCATCCGAATCCGACAACTAACTTCGCAGGCATAATGAGGGAGGAAGACCATGATTAACAAGAAACGTATAGCCAAAACAGCAACAGCTTTGCTGACAGCAGCAATGCTCATTCAGGCCGTTCCGGCTCATGCTGATTCAGTTCATGTGGCCAAAGAGGGGGATACCTTCTACACCTTATCCAAACAATATGGAGTTGGACTTAACGCTCTTATTAAAGCTAACAATGACATTTCAGCTTACAACATTTATGGTGGTTTGAAAATTACGATCCCTGGTAAAACAACGAACACAGCTTCTGCTGCAGCAGCTAAAACGGAGGCCAAAACGGTAACTGCCGCAAGCCTTGACGTTAATGCAGATAGTAAAGTTGTACAAGCCTGGGGTAAAACGTTTGATTACAGCAAAGCTGTCGACGTCAAAGCAACAGCATACTCCGCAGACGCTTCCGAAAATGGAGGATGGGGTGCCGTGGATTACTTCGGTAATCCGCTTGAATTGGGTACCATTGCAGTAGACCCAAGTATCATTCCATTGGGTACAAAGGTACTGGTGACAGGTCATACACATCCAGGACTGCCAAAACAGGCATTTGTAGCAACGGCTCGTGATGTGGGTAGTGCCATTAAAGGTCACAAGATCGATATCTTTATTCCTGGCAGCAAGCAATCCGTGAGCACATTTGGTATTCAGGATGTTGAACTTTACATTTTGAAATAAAATCAAAGCGTAGCTGCACATCATCATATGTGACTCCAACTAAATCTAAATTAAACAATAAAGGGTGTTCTTCCATCACAATAATGTGATGGAAGAACACCCTTTTGAATATCCAACTTCAGGGATCTTGACCTATTTACCCTTTGGCAGTTCCAGCATTTCGTCCAAAGTCACCAGCTCGTACCCGCGGTTTCGCAATTCCTCGATAACTTCAGGCAACGCCTCGATGGTACCACTCAGCTTCGATCCGACACCGCCTCCTGCATGTTGCAGAACAATGGAACCTGGTTTAACGGCCGACAGGATGTTTTGTTTGACTTCCTCTTTGGAGAGGCCCTTCCAGTCCAGGGAATCGACATTCCAGTTCACAATGCTGTAATGTTGTTTGGCTGCCCATTGCAGCTGTTGCTCATTAATGTCGCCATAAGGTGGACGAATCATTTTGGGCGTGTACCCCGCCAGATTCCGAATAATATCCCCGGTATGTAAGATTTGTTTGCGAAATGCATTCATGGACAGCTTACTGAACTCCGGGTGATTGTAGCTGTGATTGCCAACAATATGCCCTTCCTTTACCATGCGTTTCACTAGATCCGGATGTTTCTCAGCGCGATGTCCCACAATGAAAAACGTAGCCCGCACCTTGTATTTTTTTAGAATATCCAACACCTGCGGGGTGAACCGTGGATCAGGTACGTCATCAAAAGTCAGTGCGACCTTTTTTGTCGAGGGGCCATTGGTTTTGAACGTATCCGCATATTTCTGTCTGAGCTGTCCCAGAGTCAACTGTTCTTCTTGGGAAGAATCAGACTTCGAAGCAGGTTCGGTTTGCGGGCTTGAAGAAGCCCATAACTGAGCAGGAGCGTAACTTCCTCCCAGAAGAATGACCATGATGGATAACATTATGAGGCGTATACGCATGTTAGTGCCTCCTTTTCCCAAATTGCGTTCTCTTTGGTATGCCCGGGGCCATCCGTATTTATGCATAATGTGAGATGTTTCATTGCTGATTTATTAAATTGGAGCCATAATTCCACCATATATAAATAGAAAAGGACAGGTGGAGCAGGATGAGTACATACGACTTAAATTCCGTTCGTTTACAGGTGATTGAGGCAGGGGAAGACAAGGTGTTTATGGTAACTGGAGGCAGATCACATATTGGAGCAGTAGCGACATTTTATCCGGACCGTGAGAAGGTAAGCGGGGCTACGATGCATATTCCGGGGCATAAAGAGCAAGAGCTGTGTGAAAGGCTCGCATTTAAGGCTGCCCTACATTTAAAAGTAACCGTGACCGTGATTATGGGGATTCACTTTGATGCAATTACGCGCATGCAGATTGATGAGATTGTGCAGACTGCAGAGAAGCTGCTTGATGAAGAGCTGTGCCAAACTAGTCAACTGATTCAATAGTTCGATGTACGCTAAGTAGGCTAAAATCGTTTTTTATGATTTTTTTTGTTAAAATTGAAACGAGTAGAACATTGCCACGTATGTATGTTTATATACAAGGATGAACTATCGACTAGGAGGAATACCATAATGTCCATTTTCAAACGATTGCGCGATTTAACGATGTCTAACATTAACTCTATTATTGACAAGGCAGAAGATCCGATCAAGATGACGGATCAATATATCCGAGATATGCAAGAAGATCTGGAGGACGCGGAGAAAGCTGTTGCTGCACAGATTGCCATTGAGAAGAAATTCAAGCAGCTGTTCGAAGAACAGGAAGCTCTCGTGAAGAAACGTGAGGAGCAAGCACATACAGCAGCGCGTGCACAGAATATGGATTTGGCTCGTCGGGCACTGGAAGAGAAAAAAGTGGCTGAAGAGAAGATGGCTGAATACAAAACAAGCTATGATCAAAACAAGGCTTCTGCCGATAACCTTCGTGGCAAGCTGGACGAAATGCGCAAACAGTTGACCCAAATGAAAAATAAACGTGAAACATTGGTTGCGCGCTACAACGCTGCAAAAGCTCAAACCGAAATCAACAAGGCGCTGAACGGATTTGGCTCCGATACTGCAAGTGCCGGCATGAAGCGTATGGAAGAAAAAATGATGCAGATGGAAGCTCAGGCTGAAGCCAGCAATGAGATGTCGTCCAAAGGAAAATCGCTGGATGATGAGTTTGAGAAGCTGGGCAAGGATCAGGCTGTTGAGGATGAACTGGCAGCATTGATGAAGCAATACGAAAATAAGAACTAAACCTTGTAAGCAAGCAGGGGCACCAGCGGAGGAGAGACCAGCGTTTCTCCTTCGCTTTTAATTGCGGTTCATGTTGAGATGTGGGGGCTATGTAAATGGATTTGAACATTTTGGCAATGCTGGTCTGGACGTTATCGGGTTCGGTTTTGCTGTTTGTCTTAATGTATGTGGATTCTTTGTTCACGAAGTATAAGGATTTTGCCGAAGTGAAGGCAGGCAATATGGCCGTTACAACACGTATGGTTATGAAGCTGTTTGCTCAGGGATATGTACTCGCCACCTCCATTTCGACAGCGGGTCATCTTGGAGAAGCGTTGCTGGTATCCGTTGTTTCATTTATCATTTTGCTAATTCTGGAGAGTGTGGTTCACTTTATGATTCGGAGATGGGCCAACCTGGATCTGGATACGGGAATACAGCAGGGCAAGACAGGTTATGGTTTGTTCTCAGGTGCACTACATATCGTGGGCGCATTAATTATTGCAGCTTGTTTATAAGATAAAGAACAGGAGTAATGGGTATGAGTGTGTGGAAACGGATTAAAGGAATAATAGCCAAACCTGAACCGCCTAAGGCAGAGAAAACAATGCTTCAGCTGGCACCTGGTGATATCTGTGAGGTTTCGCTGGTCACCTATGAAGTGGTTGGACGGGTACATCATCGAGCGCGGAATGCGGCTGTCCTCACGTTGCAGGATGGTACGGCAATCCGACATTTGCATATTGAAGAACGGGAAATGACCCGGTATGCCCTCTATACACCCATTGATGGCCGTCTTGATGCACCAGACGAGGTGCCTACGTTGCTGGATCTGGATGGACGTGCGTATCATCTGGAGGAAGAATACGGAGGAATGGTAACCACTGCAGGCAGGACACCCTATGGTCAGGCTGGGGAACAATTAGTATGGCAATATCAGTCTGATGATAACATGCTTTTGCGTGTGGAGTGGCAAGACAGAAGATTTACGTTGTATGAGGGTGAGTCCATTCTTCCTGCGGATATCAAAGTGATTCGTTCGAGCTAGGAGAGGTTCCAATGAAAAAGCGCTTGGCACATGGATTAAAATTAATGCTGGTCCTCAGCCTTGTGATGTCGCTGCTGTCCGCGTGCGGAGCACCTTCCGTTCAGGACACATATCCGCTTGAATCGGTCAGCGGCAGTGGTAACACGACATCCTATGTGTACCGAGCTGCCGATCGTACCGTTCCAGAGGTTGCTCAGGAAATATCTGAACAACGGAAGCCGGATCAGATCTCGGCGGAAAATACAGAGCGGATGTTCCTGGTGTATCAGGACCAGTATTATCATTTGCAGCAAGACCCGAATAAAGCGGAAGACACCTTGGTTGAGGTGGATTCCAAGGAATATGTTCGGAAGAATTATGATTCGTCATTTTTGCAAGGTTACTTAACCGCAACATTAATTGGTAATTTGTTTGATTCGTTTGGGGGTAGAGGGTCCGGTACGTATCGTGGTTATACGAACAAGGACACGTACAAACCAAGTGAAGGTTCTTATCGGACACCGACGAGTAAAGATAAAAAGGTTGCTCCACCGATTACCGTTGACCGAAAGGGGTCGATTACCCGCCGTGGCAGCGATAAGGATTCAAGTGTAGGCTCCGGTGGAGGATTATTCAGCCGAAATAAGGAACAAAGCAAAGGCACAATTGATCGTAATAAAAGCAGTGGTGGCCTTGGAGGATTGTTTGATTCACCGAAGAGCTCCTATAAAAAGCCCAAAACAAGGGTTGGCGGCGGCCGAATCATGAGGCGTAGGTAGCATTAATCATGACATGGGCCCGCAATATTAAATCATTCGCAGAAGAACAGTGAAAAGGTAAGGTGGAGCGAGCTATGCCACTGAAAGTGACCTTGGACGCTGTTCTTTTTGTTTTACGATTTGCGGACATGATGGGACTTTCGAACACGAGGAATGGTTGTGGCAGGTTGTTTGCGAATCCAGCGGATATAAGGCGCGATGCGCTCATCTTTCCTTAGTGCCTGTATTTCAGTTAAACCTAAGGTAATAATATCGCGATTGGTATACAGAGAATGAATTTGTTTGTGGCAAGGGATACACAGATCGGCAGTAGGCATGTGCGTTCCGCCCATTTCTTTCGGTGTCAGGTGGTGGACTGTTGTCTCGACAGGCTCCCTTCCACATAATTCGCATCGTTGGTTCATCAAGGTCAGCTCCTTTTCTCTTACATATTATGGTCTGTGTATTCGTCTTTCATGTGAATGGGGTGTAGGAGAGTACTTGTCATGACCTGGCTTTCGGGCTACACTTTTTAATATGAACAAATGACTCAGGGAGGTTCTATCACCATTGAAAATAAATTCACATTCAACGGATATGACGACTGCGAAATTTATCCGTAAAGCTATACAAGTACCGGATGCGCAGGCGAAAGTTGCTGCTCATGTCAGTTCGGGTTCAATAGAAAAAGTAACACTTGAGCAAGCACATGGTCGAACGCTTGCTGAGACGATTCATGCTCCCCATCCTTACCCATTCTTTCGTCGTTCTGGAATGGATGGGTTCGCGATTCTAAGTTCGGATACGATTGAAGCATCCAGCGAACAGCAGATTTGGCTCCGTATCATTGATGAAATTCCTTGCGGGTATACATCGGATCTTACAATTACATCTGGTACAGCTGCTCGAATCATGACAGGAGCTCAGGTGCCGGAAGGTGCAGATGCAGTTGTTATGATGGAGATGACTGAAAGTAAAGAAGAGCATGGGGAACAATGGATTGCTCTGAAGCGCCATATTCAGCCGGAGGCCAACATTACGCCAATTGGATTGGAAGTTCATGAGGGCCAATTGCTGCTGGAAGCAGGAACGATTATTCGGGCAGGTGAACAATCCGTGCTAGCGACATTCGGCGTAGGTCAAGTGCCTGTATACAAACGCCCCAAAGTAGCCATTTTTGCAACAGGTACAGAACTGTTGGAAGTAGACGAGCCGCTGCAACCCGGGCGTATTCGGAACAGTAACAGCTATATGCTTCGTTCTCTGGTCGTTGAAGCGGGGGGCGAGCCGGTTATGTATGGTTCGATTGCTGATGATGTGGATACGGCACGTACGAAGCTTGCAGAAGCGCTTGAACATAATGATATGGTGGTCACAACAGGTGGGGTATCCGTAGGAGATTATGATATTATGGGTGACCTTGTTCGGGAAGGGAATATGGAGATGCTGTTTAACAAAGTGACCATGCGTCCCGGCAGTGTTACGACAGCTGCTGTGGTTAATGACAAGCTGCTATTTGCACTTTCGGGCAATCCGGGGGCTTGTTTTGTCGGTTTTGAGTTGTTTGTTCGTCCAACGATTCGTAAGATGCAGGCTGATGCTCATCCATATTTGGAGGAATGGACGGCCATATTGGATGATGACTATACAAAGGTCAACAATTTCACGCGCTTTGTACGCGGACGGACAGAGATACGTAACGGAATGGTGTATGCTAAGCCTTCTGCCGCACGTGTGGATGAATCCAGTGTTATGATCACCATTAAAGATAGCGATTGCCTGATCGTTGTTCCACCCGAGAAAAAAGGCATTCCTGCTGGTGAACAGGTTCGAATTCTCAGACTTCCCACGGGTCATGTCAGGTAGGTCATACATGTCTGTAATAAGCAGCACTTCACCCCATATCATGCAGATTGTTGGATATAAGAACACAGGCAAAAGCACCTTAATTGCTGCGCTTACGAGGTACCTTACCTCTGCTGGACGAAGAGTGGCTGTAATAAAACATGATGGACATGATCATTTTGAGATGGATCACGAAGGAACCGATTCCTACAGCTTTGCTCAAGCAGGGGCCGATGCAGTCGTTGTCATGTCGGATAAACGTACTGCACTCATTGAAAGACAAGCGATTCCGTTGGAAGACATGATAAAATATCTGTCACCGTACGACTGGATTCTCATTGAGGGATACAAACAAGCGCCATATCCCAAATTAGTCATGGTCCGTGAAGAGAAAGACCTCTCTCTATTAGAGACGTTACAGGATGTAATCGGGATCGTTTCATGGCTGGATCTGGAGCATGACAAGAGAGAATGTATGGAGGATAGTGAGGGCCTCGTTTGGCATTCTGTTCATGAGGCAGAGGATATAGCAAGATGGCTGGTTTCGCGTGAATGTCATGAAGAGAAAAGAAAATTATGACGAAATAATTATTATGTAAACTGAATGATATGAAATGTAAGGAAAAAAAGTGTGTTTTCATTAATTTTGCGAAGCCATAAATATGAAGAAGCGATCCTTGCAGGACATTTCCTGAAAGAATCGCTTTTTTTTTAGTTACCTTGTAAAGAATCTAACGAATCTAACGAATCGGCTTGCTGAGGTGTATAAATAGGCTACATCCCATCGTCTGTACGACGTTCAATTGCTTCAGACATCGTTTTATCCGTGAGGTGCGCGTAAATTTCGGTTGTTTCCGTAGAAGCATGTCCAAGCTGTTCCTTCGTTTTATAGATATCATTTTGCAAATAATAGTCGGTCGCAAAAGAATGCCGCAATTTATGCACAGTCAGATACGGTTTGCCAAATTGTTTGGCGTACTTCATTATCATGGCCTGTATGGCTCGTTTGGTCATCCGACTTCCTTCGGAATCTCCATTGCGAAGAGCAATAAACAAGCCTTTTTCCCGTTTGGGTGTGCGGTAACGTGACTGACGCAGATTGATATAGGTCGCGAGTTCATCCTTGGCTTGTTCTCTAAAATACACGGGCGTCTTAAACGTCTCATCATTATTACCTTTGCGATATACATACAGCAGCTTATTGTTGAGATCCAGATCATCCACGTTCAGGTTCACCACTTCAGATACACGTAAACCCGAATTCAGAATGAGGCTGGCGATACAGGCATCCCGTTCTTTGTTTAGCTCGTGTGAGTAAATCGCCTGTTTGTTCTTTTCCATATCCACGGCATATCCTTCAAGGATGTATCCGATAAACTCCAGTAACTCTTCTTCTTCCAGAAGTTTACCCTTTAGTTTGGCTGCTGTATCTTTGGGTTTATGGGTACGTTTGATCTCAATTTTCGCCATAATATTTCGTTTCAGCAGGGGGTAGAAATCTTCGTCTTCTGCAATCTGACTTAAATAATGAAAGAGCGAACGCAGAGAAGAAAGTTTACGGGAAACCGTGATTCTGGAGTTGGCTCCTTCACGCTTGGTGGCCAAAAATAATCGATATGATGTCACTGATTCCATTCGAAGGACTTCCAGTTCAAGCAATGTAACTTCCTTATTAGAGCTTGCCTCGGATAATCCTTCTGCGCGTAACCAGCCAAAGAAGGCTTCATAATCTCTTAAATATTCAAGCAAAGTAGAAGGAGATAAGTCGGGTAATTTATAGTCAATGAATTGCTGAACGAACCAAGGCATGGAAGGCAGTTTGTCATCCAGCTTGCGTCGGTCAATCTCTTTTTGCACATTGGTCAAGTTCGGCACCCCCATGATAAAATAATTTCTAAAATATGCTATATCCTATTTTACCATATTTAAATCGTCACAGTCTGTTCTCCGAACCGGAATAAGCAGATTCATGCTTCCTTGCCCTTGGCGGTGTAAAGCTTTAAAGTATGAGTTATAAGTAGAGCAGAGGAGGTGAACCGGATGAATATAAAAATAGAGCTGGTTCCCCGGGAACGCAGTCAGGTGATTCGGCACTTAATGCAATTTTATCTATATGATTTTACAAAATATCTGAATATTGATGTGGATGGTAACGGTGTTTTCCCGGAGTATCCCGGATTGGACGCTTTTTGGTCAGAGGAAGACCGTAAGTTTCCTTTTTTGATTACGAGTGATGAGGCACCCGCCGGGTTTGCATTAATAGAACGTTGCGAACCAGGCAGCAAAGATAATGACTATTATTTGACCGAGTTTTTTGTAATGCAGAAATACCGGCGTAGTGGAGTGGGTACCCGGGCAGCTTATGAGCTGTTTGAACGTTTTCCGGGAAGGTGGAAAGTAACCCAGGTTCGCAACAATGTCATTGCTCAAGCATTCTGGCGGAAAATCATAGGGGAATACACGGGAGGCCGCTTTCGTGAGAAATTTCATCCTGAACTGGGGAACCCGAGTCAGTTCTTCGTAACCTGATTCAACGGATGTATCCCTGTTGGAGGAAATAAAGTAAGATGAACAAGTGGGTGTAATACCCAACATAAGGGTAATACATACCGAAGACTAATTTGTACTATATGTACTTTCATTATCTGTAACCAAATTCACGAAGCTTGGAGGAAATGATCCATGGAACTGCGTAATTACGGAAACACTGGCATGAAAGTAAGTACACTTGGGTTTGGTGGGGCGGAGATCGGCAAGAACGTATCCAAAGCAGATGTAGAAACATTGCTAAACAGTGCGTTGGATGCAGGGTTAAACGTCATTGACACGGCTGAATGTTATGGGGATAGTGAAGAGTTAATTGGAGATGTGCTGTCACATCGCAGAGACGATTATTATTTGTTTACCAAATGTGGACATGCCGCTGGGGTAGATGGCCCAGATTGGGACGCCAAAGTATTAGAGCAAACGATTGACCGTAGCCTTAGAAGACTAAAAACGGAATACGTTGATGTAATTCACCTTCATAGTTGCTCTGAAGAAGTACTTCGGCAAGGAGCAGTCATAGAAGTGCTGCAACGAGCCAAGGAAGCTGGGAAAACAAGATTTATTGGATATAGCGGCGATACGACGGATGCTCTTTATGCGATTCAGACAGGCGTGTTCGACAGCTTGGAAACCTCGCTGAACATAGCCGATCAGGAAGCCATCGATCTGACGTTGCCTGAAGCGAGAAAGAGAAATATGGGTGTTATTGCCAAACGCCCCATTGCCAATGCGGCATGGACGTATGACTCGCTTCCGGAAGAAGCATATGCCTTTGTATATTGGAAACGCTTGAGCGAACTTGGGTATGGTTTTCTGGGCGAAGATGCACAAGCAACCGTTGAAACCGCATTACGTTTTACGCTCAGTACAGAAGGGGTAGACACGGCGATTGTGGGTACAGCAAAACCTAACCGTTGGCAGCAAAATGCCGATCTTGTCGCCAAGGGAGCTCTGAGTAAGGAGTTATATGACGAGATTAGAGAACGTTGGAAAGAAATAGCGGGAACTGACTGGACTGGACGAACTTGATTCTTTCAGCTATAAAAATAGCGTGATTATCCTAAAGTCGCCTCAAAGGCGGCTTTTTTTATTCGCAACAACCTTATATTTTCATTATATGAAAAATTCACAACAATAAAAGCGAACTGGCTATCTCCATAGGGAGGGGGTGCTTCCGCCATATTTCCATCCAAGAATTAAGGGGGAATTTAAACGTGTAGCTTCAAATGTTAACTCACGGCACCTTATCTTCGCACAGTATATTATTATTTCAACATATGAAAAATTCACAATAGAAAAATCAATTTACGCTCCCCTGTACATACCTGCATCTCCATTACACCATCTCACCAGCTCGTTATAACGAACTTCCTTACCCTCGGCTTCATGTCAACACTGATTTGCATTAATATTGCCAGATGATTTCGAGGATAAATGGCATGGCTAAAATAAAATGCAAAACAAATCTACGATAAGCAGAAAGAAATCCCTACGCGGGGCTGTGCGCCCTGCATAGGGTTTTGGTTGGCTCATATGCTTAGAGCGATTTATAGTCACGAATAATGACATCTATGACATGCTTTCCCCAATTCGAGGCTTCCGAGCCTGGTTCATTCCAATGGTAGGAGATGAGTGCTTTCCACAAAGCCCAGCCACGGGCACGATTAACCGTATCTTGGTCAACATTCATGGAGCTTAAGAATATATCACGACTTATATCATCAAAAAAGTTCCATGCCATCACAAGATCACTAGATGGATCGCCCGCGCCCATAGTTCCAAAATCAATGACTCCGCATAGTCGTCCATCTTGCACGAGCAGATTACCTACCGCAACATCACCATGGAGCCATAACGGTGCCGCTTGATATTTTGTTGCCAGGGCAAGCTCCCATATTTCAGTCATAAGCTTTGGATCGTATTCGCCGGATACCTTTCCAATGACAGTCCTTGTATCTGTATCGTAAACCGCTAAGTTCCCGCCGCGATGAAAATTTTGAATGCCTGCGGGTATGCCGTAACTAGCATCAATGGCTTCGAGTTCTCTCAGAAATTTAGCGAGGTCTTCTGCAAAAACGCTTAGGTCGATTACGTTGGTATGCGTGACGGTCTCGCCTGCGATCCATTGGTTGATCGACCAGGGAAGGGGATAGTCGTCCGAAGGTTCACCTTTTGCAATGGGAGCTGGAATGGGCAAGGACAGAAGAGGCTTGAAAACTGGAAGCCACGTCAGTTCTTTTTCTACAGCAGAGGCGTAACGTTCATGACTGGGTAAACGAATTGTCATTTCGTCTCCCAATCGATAGGTGCAGTTATCGTGTCCGCTTTTTTCTACGGGTGTTATCGTTAAGCCTCTCCATTTCGGAAATTGACTATCGACTAATTGACGAACCAGTTCAATCGTAATTTCAATCATGTTCTCGCCTCATTTTCTATTAAATGGATGGGTTCTAACGTTAGTACATAAATTTTAACAATTTGTCTTGATCTTATCAAAGGGAGAAAATCGTCTAAAACGAAATGAGGAGGGCAGACCCGGAAAAACCCTTATATTTAGCGATTTTTTAGTTGGTAGAAGCCCTGTTATGAGTAGAATATCATAGGTTTTTATCCCTTGACATAAAATGTCATTATAAAGATAATAATTGTAACTTTGGAAGAGGGAGGAGAAATCAAAACCGAATTTAGGTTTGATTTGAATGCATATGTAAGCGTAATAATTTCGGTTGTACCTCACACAATTATCACTTTAAAGGAGTGTAGTCATGTACGATAAAATTGTAGATATTTTGTGCGTTATCAAAGAAGACCAACCGGAACTACGCCAATCCCTATCCCCAGCAACGGAACTGAATAACGATATTGGTCTCGATTCTCTGCAAATGATCCAGTTTATGCTCAAAGTCGAGGATCAGTTAAACGTAATCATTGACTATGACGAATTCGATTACGAGCATCTCCAATCGATCGACACATTTATAACCTTTCTGAAAAGCTGCCAGTCTCAAGAGCAATCATTGTACGAAGATGTCCAGAAGTGAGGCCGGGGTAATTCCAACGATCGTTATGGGGACGTTTGATCCCGAAACGCGATGGAGGGATCCGGACTTATCCAAGCTACCTGCTATGCCTGATAAGGACAGGGAATCCATTGTCCTGTGTATGGACGAGCTGTTATTTCCATTTTGTGGGCCTGACGATATCCTCTACACCCGCTGCAAAATTGATCCAAAGCTGTACGAGTATCTGAACGGGTTAGGTTTTTCCTTTCATAGCCGTTACCACTTTGATTTGAACGATGAACAGAGTTCCTTACCCGAACCGGACGTTTTTAAGCAGTGCATGTTCAGTCTTGCTTCAGACGATCAACAGCGTGAAGCGATGTTGACCCAAAACGTAAAACAGCTCTCTCCTTATGCCATTACGGCTGATACGGAGGAGTACCTGCGTGCCGAAGGGTCGTTGGGGTCTTTGCCCGACCTTGAGACGGTTAAGTATGTAAATTCCAAATTTTACTCCAACCGACTCCTGACCAGGATCGGAGAGAAGTGTTATGGCACGGAAGTGAACAATGTAGTAGAAGTGCAGGCTGTCGGAAATACGTTACTGAAGCGAGGGGCGTATTTGCTGAAAGATCCATTCGGTGTTTCCGGCAAGGGCAATATGCTCATTGAAAATGAAGCCATGCAGCGAAGGATAGCAGAGCATCTAGATAAGCAGGAGAGAAGAGGATTGCGCTCGCAATTCCTGTTGGAACCACTGCTGAGAAAAGAGATCGATTTCAGCTCACATTGGTTCATTCATAAGAGCGGTGAGAGGGATTTCCTTTCGGTTCAGCGTATGCTGAATCAGCAGCAGAATTACGGCGGGTCTATTAGAGCAGATGAGGCTTTGCTCCTTCTGCTGGAGCACGCAGGTTATTTTGATACGATGGAAAAGGCACTTCGGATATTATTCGAGGACGGATACCACGGCTTCGTGTGTTTCGACTCCATGATTTTGGAAGGCGGCGATATCGTACCCATTGTCGAGATTAACGCACGCAAGTCCATGGGTCTCATTAATGCATATCTCGATAAAGGCTGGGAAACGTACGGCCATAGCGGCCTGCTTACCTTTCTGTCTCTCGGTCTACCTGAAGGCTTTACGTTTGGAAGTTTGCTGGACGCTTTGCATGTATCCGGTCTTCTATTCAAAGGGAAGGGTGAGTACGGAATTATGCCTATTTCATCTAACACCGTAATGGTGAATGATATTCTGACCTCTCGGCGTATATCCGAGGGAATCCAGAGCCATCGGGGTATGCCGAAGGGACGATTGTATATCTCGGTCGTGGGCCGTGATGACGAACATCGTAATGAACTGATCATAAGTCTGAGGCAGGTACTCGCTGACTTGTCGATTAAAGTGTACAACTAAATTCTGGAATGCGGAGGCTGCGCATGAATTCATCTTCGGTTACCCTGCTTGCGTCGGGCAATTCGCTTGGTGCATACATTCCGGCTATGCATCTAAACACGTACCTGCAAGATAGAGGTGTTAGAACGGACGTTCACGTTCTGGAGAACCTGTATCATGAAGAAATCAGGTGCAAGATTAATTCCACCAAAAAAGCATTTCATGCCGATTTCTCCGTTGCCCTTATGGGGCATAAACTGGCCAAGCCTGTAGACTCTTCCCTGAATGAAGCGGAAGTCCAGTTCCTGTTGGACTCATGGATACGTGATGGGGTATCTCATTTTGCTGTGTTTACCGGTTTTTGGCTTCCGATCCTGGAGAGGTACAAAGCCATTGCGCACACGCCTTTGGATATTCAACTGATCCGCTTGGACGTGTGCGATACGCCATCGTTTAAGGTACACAAGTCCTTGTATCCGGACTACGAGAACGTTTGGCTTTACGAGCCTTCAAGGTTGTCTCCAGACTTCTATATTGCCTCAGATGAAAAGGAGCTTCTGGCTTATGCACAGCGTGACGGGCGCATTCTGATCCATGGCGGCGGCTGGGGGATAGGAACATACGCGTCAACGATTGCAGAGCTTCGTCAATTTGGTTATTTGCTGGATGTGATCGTCTACAATCCTTCCGAGGTGGAGGAGGACGATGAGAGCACACGCTACTTCGGAACAGAGGTTTCATGGAATCCGTGGAGTTGGGATGCCCAGGGGCGGCATTCGTTTCCACCAATGAACCGATATGTGCGTGAAGAGGGCATTCTTCGGGCAATTCCGCTCCGTGATTACTCTGCTTACACGGATCTGATGCGCAATTGCGCTGCCATTATCAGCAAGCCCGGAGGAGCGACACTGAACGATTCGTTGTCCTACGGAATACCTTTTGTCATGTTAGAGCCGTTTGGTGACCATGAGCTTCAGAATTCAAAGTATTGGGAATCCTGTGGTTTCGGTATCCGATTTGCGGAATGGAAAGCCCTAGATTACTCGGAACAACATCTCGAAGAAATGTACGAACGTTTACTGGAGCAGCGATCAAAAATCAATCATTTGGGGAGGAAAACGCATGCAGCCGAAAACAGCAGTTACGTTTGATAAGCTGACATTCCAAAATATGAAAAGAACCCTTGTTCCACTCGCGGAAACGGGAAGGAAACGCCGGGAGGACCCGACGTATGCCGCACCCGTGCCTTATGAGATCGGAATCAAGCTTAATAACGGCTGTAACCTGCGCTGCAAGCATTGCTTTGAATGGAATCCAGATGGCTTCCATCACGGCTTTGCCAGTGAAGTGAAGAGAGACGAAATCGAGATTCCCGTCGTGGAGAAACTGTTGGCCGAAACGAGAGAACGCAAATCACGTGTGTTCCTGTGGGGCGGAGAACCGCTATTTTACTCTAAGTTCGATGAACTGGCAGAACTGCTGGCTAAGGAAGACCGGCATACGACCATTTGCACAAACGCGATTCTCATTGAACAAAAGCTGGATTCCATTTTGAAAATGTCTAAAAATTTAGTCATGCTGGTCAGCCTGGAAGGATTCGAGAAGGAGAATGACGCGATTCGGGGTAAAGGCACTTTCAAAAAAGTGATTCACGCCATACAGCTGCTGTTGGATCTGCAAAAGCAGGGCTTGTACAAAGGCAAAGTGTCCGTAGCCCTGACAGTAAATGACCAGATGGTCGATCAGCTGTATAGCTTGATGGAATTCTTTGAAGAGCTGGGCGTTGATTCCGTGTACTTCTGCTTCCCATGGTACATCCCTTCCGATACGGCGGAAAAAATGGACACCTACTTTGATGCACACTTTCCACACCTTGCTTCCCGCTTTGCGAGTGACCACAAGAATAGCTGGCACTCTTTCACGTTTCACATCTCACCGGACCGTTTCGACACATTAATCGAGGAATTTAAACGAGTCAATTCACGAGTGTGGAATGTACGTATCCGCTATCAGCCTGCGCTGGAGCCCGAAGAGGTAGAAGGTTTTATTCGAGGTAGCGAAAAGCCAGCCATGAATCGGACCAAGTGTTTCTCGATCTCGAACCGGATGGACGTGATGCCAGACGGTAAGGTCAATCCATGCAAATTTTTTCCGGAATTCAGTGTCGGTAATTTATACGAAGAAAGTGTGGCCGATATTTTCCACGGTGAGGATCTGCGAAAACAACGCGAGATTCTGGCCTGCGGTCTGACACCGATTTGCTCCAAATGCGTGCTTCTGTATAACAACGGAGTTTAATCGCTTTAACTTTAGCCGCCAATAAGGGAAAACATGCAATCATTCAGGAGGAGCGGGGATGGACTTTATACGTGTACGGGAACTGCACAAATCGTTCATATATTATCGGAAAGAAGCAGGACTCAAACATTCACTGAAAAACTTATTTGCTCGTAAATCACTTGTGAAGGAAGCGGTTAAATCCGTTTCCTTCGATATCGGCCCCGGAGAGTGCGTTGGATTTCTGGGTCCGAACGGAGCAGGTAAAACCACAACGCTCAAAATGTTGTCGGGCATTCTATATCCCACAAGCGGAGAAGCCGACGTACTTGGCTTTGTACCTTGGGAGCGAAAGAACGAATTCAAACGACTGTTCTCCATTGTAATGGGTCAGAAAAATCAACTTTGGTGGGACCTTCCTGCGAGCGATTCGATTTATTTGAACAAATGTATATATGACGTCGAGGATGATCTCTATCGTCGAAGTCTTGCCGAACTATCAGAGATGCTTGATGTGCAAGACTTGCTGGATGTACAGGTTCGCAGGCTGTCCTTGGGTGAACGTATGAAAATGGAGCTAATCGCCGCTCTGATCCACCGACCAAAGCTGCTGTATCTTGACGAGCCAACGATCGGCCTGGATTTCCCCTCTCAGAAGAGGGTGCGGGAATTTCTGAAATACTATAATGAGCAGTTTGGCGCCACGATCCTGCTGACGAGCCACTACATGAAGGACGTGGAGGACCTGTGCAAGCGGACAATCATTATTAACGAAGGAAGTCTTCTGTATGACGGAGATCTTCATAAGATTAATGATCTGTTTGGCGATCACAAAATTGTAAAGTTGCAGTTCTCGGAACCGGTTGCCGAGCAGCGGCTGGCCAAATTCGGAAAAATGATCAGCGCAGACGACTACAGCGTTGTTCTGGAACTGCCCAAACACCGTCTAAAAGAAGTGTCGCGTGCTATGCTCGATTCGTTTCCAATCGTTGACTGGACGATTGAGGATGTGCCGATCGAGGAGAGTATATCGATGCTCTACCAAAAGGAATCCGTCGGATGAATGGACGCAAATTGTATACGGCTGTATTTTCGATGGGTGTGCAGCAATCGATGGAATACCGATTTCACTTCTTTCTCGGTCTTCTCGGAGCCGCGTTTCCGATTCTTGTCCAGTATTTTATATGGACTGCGGTGTACCAACATTCCGGCGAAACGGCGCTATTCTCGTATTCATATAATCAAATTATTTTGTATACGATCTTGGCGGGCTTGGTTTCCAAGCTGATCGCTACCCAGTTCGAGCACCAGATTGTCGATGACATCAAGAACGGCGGTCTCAACAAGTATTTGATCAAACCGGTTAGTTACTTCGGATATCGGCTAGTATCCTTTTTCGGACAGAAGGCGATCTATTACGGCGTTACAGCTGTGCTGCTTGTCGGGATTATCTGGATATCATCTGCCGGTGGTGTGCTTGAGTTCCAGATCATACGGCTAATCTTGTTCGTCGTTACGTTGTCGGGGGCGCTATTGCTCAATTTCTTGATCTCTTATTGCATCTGTGCAAGTGCTTTTTATCTAAATGAAATCTCTTATTTTTTCGTCATTACGAGTCTGCTCGTGAATATTCTGAGCGGAGGTATGTTTCCGTTGGAGATTTTCGGGGATTCGATAGTGGAGGCACTTCAGTACACGCCGTTTCCGTATACCATTTATTTTCCGGTCAATGTGCTCAGCGGCAAAACGGAAGTGGCGGCGATGTATCAAGGATTGCTCATCCAGTTGGGGTGGATACTCCTGTTCTTATGGCTATCCCGTCTAACGTGGCGCATATCCATGAAGAAATATTCAGCGGTTGGGGGGTAGCGGAGATTCCATATGTTTAGAGTCATGAGAAAATACGCACATTTGTATGGCATGTTCATCAAAAATTGTCTCATTGCCCAGATGGAGTTTCGGGGTAATTTCATGATGAGCCTGCTGGTGGAATCCGTCTACCTGCTCGCCAAACTGTTATATGTACTGGTTGTGTTCCGAACCGATCTTCACGTCGACGGCATACCGCCAGAAGGGCTGCTTCTATTTATAGGCATGCACACCGTGGTGACAGGAATGTATGTGGGTCTGTTTTTCACCAATTTCACGAAAATTCCGGAATATATTAAGGACGGCTCACTTGATCTAATGTTAACGAAGCCGGTTTCTCTTCAATTCATGGCTTCTTTGCGTTATGTCGATCTGGCGCTGCCAATCCCTGATATTTTAGTTGGTTTCGTCATGATTGGCATTGGCTGGCATGCCATGGACATACCCCTGACGTTTCTCCAGCTAGCCGGGTTTATGCTGCTGTTATTCGTGTCCGTTATCATCACATACTGTCTAATGATTATCCCTGCATTGCTTTCATTTCGGTTCGTTCAGACGGGCTCTGCATCGGAGATTGCTCATTCCGCCTGGGACGCCAACAATTTTCCAATGGCAATATATCCAACTTGGGTCCGGCGGATCGGTACCTTTGTCATTCCGCTGTTCCTGATTACCAATTTCGGGCCGATGTTCCTGCTAGGACAGCTCAGCTGGCTCTATACAGGACTGGCGTTGGTCGCTTCGCTTATACTCTTCACAGTTATACGATTGCTCTGGAAACAGGCTGTAAAGGGATATAGTAGTGCAAGCAGTTAAGGGGGAGAAAGAATGAATGCTGTTCAGCTGCCCGTGTCAAATCCGCCGCTTAAAGGATTTCTGAGGTGGGCTTACACGCTTTCGATTACCAGTGCACATGAGGAAACGATTCCTTGGTATTACAGCAACTTCATTCAGTTGTCCTGCAAGAAAACCTTTCTGGAGGATGGCAGACAGTTTTATATCGATTTTTTTCGGGGCAAACCCAACGAACTGAATTTCAATAATCCATTTCTACTCACATGCTCTGTGAATTATACGATTCTGGAGCATTTGGCGCTGGACGCCTGGCCCCAATTTTTCGCGGATCAGATTCGCAGCGGCTATTATTGTGTCGTGTTTTTGGACGAAGCGAAGCTACCGCCAGCGGCGGCCTATCAGCAGGAACCGTTTCCTCATCATCTTTTTCTGTACGGTTTCGATTGGGATAATCGTTTTTTTGATGCTTCCATGTTCGACCATACGGGAGTTTACCGCAATGTACAGATTCCATTCACGGAATTCCTGGATGCTGTCCATTCCATGAGACATCTGCTCAGAGAGGGGCTCACCGCGGATCATCACACTTATTTTTACAAATACGAGCCGCATTCTCCTTATCCTTTCGATAGAATCGTAGCACTCGACCAACTGCATGATTACCTGAACGGAGAGACTCATCTGAATCGCATTAATTACATTCCTGATGACGAACAGGCTTTCGGAATTGACGTCTACGACTATTTGCAAATGTACTATGATGCGGTAGAGAGCAACGATCCTCGTCTCGGTGACCGTAACGATGTAAGGCATCTTCATTTGCTCTGGGAGCACAAAAAAATGATGAGTGAACGGATTGCCTACTTGATCGATGAGGGGATGATCCCCTACGACGAAGAACTTGTGAATGGTTATCAGGATATAACCACCAGGGCAATGAAGCTAAGGGATCAATACATCCGTCATGAAATTCGTGAAGACAAGGCTGTGTTTGCGAAGGTAAGACTCCGGTTGGAGCAATTCCGCAAGGAAGAGCCTGTTCTGCTGCAAAGACTGATTTCATTGCTCGAAAAGTGAATAAAGAAGGCCGTTCCTCTGGGAGGAACAGCCTTCTTTATTTATATTCATAGGTTATACGTTAGCCCTATTATAATTCTTTATCAATTATTCAAACTTGAAATCATCATCCGTCAGAGGTTCTACATTCAGAGTACGAATATAACCGTTTCCTTTTTTAGAGAAAAAGTCATGCTGTTTGGTATGTGTACTGATTCCATTTAACACAATCGGGTTAACTTCCTCGTCTTCAAATAATGGCTCAAAACCGAGGTTCATCATGGCTTTGTTAGCATTATAACGAAGGAAGGTTTCCACTTCTTCGCTCAAATGAATAGGTGTATATAATTCCTCCGTATATTGCAGCTCATTTTGATGAAGAAGCTGTACTAGATCAACCAAACCTTGATACACATCGTTCCGCTGCGTTTCATCAAAGCTCGCGTATATTTCCTGGGCCAATACCCCCACATATACACCGTGAATACTTTCATCCCGCAGAATCAGATCAATGATCTCACCACTGCATGTGAGTTTGCCTTGTCCAGCTAAATAGAGTGGATAGAAAAATCCGCTGTAAAACAAATAACTTTCCAAAAGAACGGAGGCCGCCATCGCCATATACAGATCTTTTGAAGTTTCAATGTTCATGTAATACTGACGTATAACCGTCGCTTTGGTTTGCAGATATGGATTTTCTTCCACCCATTTAAATACACTGTCAATTTCTTCGGTTGATGCCAATGTGGTAAAAATACTACTGTATGATTTCGCATGAATTTGTTCCATCATCGCCATAAAACTAAGTACGGCTTTGCGTTGCAGTCCATCGACATGCTCCATAATCTGCGGCATACCTACACCGCCCTGGATCGTATCCAGAAGGGTTAAGCCTCCCAAAACTTTCATATAAGCGTCTTTTTCTATATCACTGAGCATGCCCCAGGTCATTTTATCATCGGATAAAGGAATCTCGTCATCGGTCCAAAATTGCATAATATTCTGATTCCAGAACATCAGTGTGAAATCATCATCCGCCCGATTCCAGTTCACAGCTTGAATTGCCGGCATGGTATATCATACTCCAATCGTAATACCCTAAAGGGAAATTATTTATATTGAACAAGCAATGCATTCTTCCATCGTCAGCTTGTTGGTTCTTGTATAATACAGAGATTTCAACCCTTTATGAGCAGCATACAGGTAGCAGCGAGCCAACTCCCGCGTGGATACATCACTGTTTACATGAAGAATGGTTGAGATGCCTTGGTCCACATGCGGCTGAATCTCCGCAATCAAATCAATTACCTTGAATTGATCCATTTGATACGCTGACTTGTAATAGAAGACATTATCCTTTTGCAAATAGGGCATCGGATAATACGTGGTTGAATTGGCATAGGTCCGTGTCTCAATTTGTTCCACGATGGGCATTACACTGGATGTTGCGTTTTGGATATAAGAGATGCTGGCCGTTGGAGCAATAGCCATGCGATAGGCATGATAGAGACCATTTTTCATCACTTTAGACTTAAGCTGGTTCCAATCCTCGAGAGACGGAACAGCAATGCCGTTAAACAATTCTTGTACTTTCGATGTGGTGGGACGGTAATCCGTAGTCACATAACGATCAAAATATACCCCAGTCGCATAGTCCGATTGCTCGAATCCATAGAACCGTTGACCCGTTTGCTCTGCAAACTCCATACTTTTCTCAAGAGAATGATAATTCATGGTCATAAAGAAGGTACGTACAAAATCCTTGGCCTCCGAGCTCTCATAAGCAATCCTGTTTTTGGCTAAGTAACCGTGCAGATTCATGGCACCCAAGCCAACGGAATGCATTTCGGAATTGGCTTTTGCCACACCGGGAGCATTGGCTACATGTGTCATGTCGCTGACGGAGGTTAGTGCGATCATTCCCTCATGAACGGATTCCTTGATCTTGCCACTCTCCATAACATTAACAATATTGAGGGAGGCCAGGTTGCAGCTGATATCTTTGCGAATAATATCCGGTTGACCATAGTCTGTAATTTCAGAAGTTTCTTGGAGCTGGAAGATCTCTGTGCAAAGGTTCGACATTTTGACTTGTCCTACGTTTTTCAAGGCATGTGCTTGATTGGCATTGGTTTTATTAATGATGTAAGGATAACCGGATTCAAGTTGAGTCATCGCTATTTTGGTCAGCATATCCCGTGCGCTGAGCGATTTTTTCTTCTTCACGCGGTCGTCAGCCAGCAAGGTATCATACATCACGTCCAGATCCATATCATCCAAATGTGTTCCATACGCCTTGTAGACACTGTAAGGTGCGAAGAGGTACAGGGGCTCATTATCTTGAGCCAGCTTATAGAAACGATTAGGGACAATAAGTCCGATAGAGAGAGTTTTCAGCCGGATTTTCTCATCCGCATTAATCTTTTTGCTATCCAGCAGTTCCATAACGTCCCAACCGAAAATATTATAGTATGCTGCACCAGACCCCTTACGTTGACCCATCTGATCAGCGTAGGAGAAGCCGTCTTCCATCAGCTTGAGAACAGGCGTGATGCCTTTAGCAGCACCTTCAACCCCTTTAATGACTTCACCACGAGCACGCAACTTCGACAGGTTGACAGCCACTCCACCACCGATTTTGGATAACTGCATACAAGTGTTTAGTACATAGTTTATGGAGTTCAGTGAATCATCCATTTCAAGCAGGAAGCAAGAAACCAGTTCACCGCGCCGACTTTTTCCCGCATTTAGAAAAGTAGGGGTTGCCGGTTGAAGACGCTGTTCCATCATAGAACGAGACAGCAAACAAGCCGTATCAAAGTGTCCTTGACCCAGATGAAGTGCTACGGCTGCTACTCGATCCGCATATTGCTCAAGGTATGTTTTGCGGTCATATGTTCTCAATGCATAATCAGTATAGAATTTAGAAGCTGCCATATAGGAAGGAAAGTTATATTGATAGCCACGCGTAATTTCAAATACGGTTCTAACTTGGTCAGCTGTATAGGAAGCATAGAAATCCTCGTAATAATCATGATCAATCATGAATTTGACTTGATCATCAATGTTGGCAAATGCCATACTTTTATCTTTGATTTCTCTCATAAACTCCTCTACAGCCTCTTTATCCTTATGTAACTGGAAGAAGCCATCAGAGTCGCGCTTTAGCAGCATGTTATTTAATTCAATATGACGCAATGCGGCTCACCTCCTGTTCAAAATACTCCACATCTCTCTTGGAGCCCGATAATTCAAATTTACTAATAACCGGGACGTTATAAGATGCAGATATCAAATCTGCACTTTTGGCAAAACGCTCACCCCAGTTACGGTTACCGCTGGCGGCCACGCCAATCAGGTATGCAGAGTTTTTTTGCAAAAAAGAAGACACCTTATCAGGTATCTGTCCAAAACCTGTTGTATATGTCACAAGTACGTACGGTTCATCAATCGTCATTTGATTCTGAATCTGAACAGCCGGCAGTTGAAGCTTGGAAATAAACCTCTTAACATTCCCGGTTATAGAATCATACACAATTAGCACTATCATATCCTCCTTGACAAATGAAAGGTGATCAAAAACAAACACTATATATAGATCTATTTCTTAATTTTATATCAATATATAGCTTTGTCAAATGCTTATCGGTATCAATTTTGTGAAAAACCGGATGAATGGGCTCTATTACTAGGTTTAAAAAATTTGTGGCTTAGTAGATATCCATATTCGAAGACACGATATTTGGTGCATGAGAGAATTATGATTGACATTGAGAATTGTTATCATTTAGAATTTTGAAGAAGATTCGAAAAGAGGGATGCGCTATGATGACACATTTACAACAAAATCACCCAGAGGGTGAAGGACAGACAGCAGCAGATCTCGCATGGTATGGATTAAAGAACGTATTCAAGGATTCGGTCGACAAGGCCTATCGTTTGGTATACGAAGAAACACCAGATCATGTCATTCTTGTTGCTGCAAATCGTCACGGCAAAATCGTCATTGATGGCATACCGCATCCGTTCGTTCCAAATAGTGCCCATTTAGTATTACCAGGCCAACGGGTCGAGACCGTTTATTTAGCGGATGGAGAGCAGATCATATACCGGATTCATATCGGCATCATTCCATATGAAGGACAGAAGGTGTCCTCTGAGCATTTGTTGACGGAGCTTGGTAGGCCAATCACGTTTCCAGATGCACAGGTGCAGCAACTTTGCGAAAAAATCGTCTGTTACTGGCATACCGGTGATTCAACAGATCGTTTCGCAAGCCAAGCAGGTTTCCAGGACCTGCTGCATCTTCTGTTCAAGAAGCAGAACCAACACGAGAACGCACTCGAGAGAGCACGGAAATACATGCTGCATCACTATCAGGATACAATCACAGTCGAGAACCTGGCCGATGAAGCGGGCATGAGCCGCTATTATTTCATGAGATCATTCAAAGAGAAGTTCGGTCAGAGTTCGATGGACTATCTGGCAGAGATTCGCACCAACGAGGCCAAGCGTCTGATGGAAGCAGGACAACCACTGAAGGACATTGCTCTGTTGGCAGGTTTCAAGGACCAACACTATTTCAGCAGCCAATTCAAAAAGCAGGTGGGATTACCGCCTCGTACATATATTGCGAACAGGAAATGCAAAACAGCCGCGTACAGCTGGCCCAATATCGGGCATTTGCTGACCCTGCAAATCATCCCCTTCGCAGCGCCCATTGATCAGTTTTGGACAGATGATTACCGTCGGAAATATCGTTATGATGTCAAGGTAGCACTCAGCCACGACTATGATTTCAACCTCAAAGCATTGATGCGGGCCAGGCCAGACCGGATTGTTGCATTGGACGAGATGATCCCCGAAGAGGAGAAAGAGAAGCTGCGGCACATCGCACCGGTGTTGTTTCTAAGTTGGCACGGAGAGGATTGGCGGCAACATCTGCGGCGAACGGCCCGTTTTTTGGATCGGGAGAATGAAAGTGAAAGATGGCTTCTTCGATATGAGGAAAAGGTGGAAACGGTTCTTCATTATATTCCTCATTCGTTTCAACAAGGTAAGCTAATCGCATTAAGTGTGTCTCCCCGGGGCATTCAGATCTGGGGTAGAAGAGCAGGAACCGTATTTTATGACGATTTGAAGATTGCCGCGGCTTCGGGTGTGGATCAGATCGAATTTACCAGATACGTGGAAGCCGAACAGCTTGCTGCATTCGATGCGGACGTCATCATCGTTAGTGTTATGAAGGACCATCATTCCCTGATGGTGTGGGAGAGGCTTCAACATGCGGAAAGCTGGAAACAGCTGCATGCCGTACGAAACCGACAAGTCTATCTGACACAGGGAGGACATTGGTTAAGCGAACCGATCCTGGAACATACAGCCAATCGGCATGAACTTCTGCTTCAGGAAGTAAACTTGCTATTTAGTGCCCGGTAATGGGCGAAAGTAGACATCTTCTTCTATTTTCTTCGCTGAGGAACATCTGTATAATCATCATGTGATAATCATTCTCAATACAGAAATGCGGAGGGGAACTCATGTCTCACACAGAAAATAATGATCTCTTTAGAAGAGATCGTTCAAAAAAGGCTACACATGGAAGGAAACGCGGATTTGCAGGATTGATGCTCCTGCTATTGGTTCTTTCACTTATGGTTGTTGCCTGCGGAAATAAAACAAATACAGCAGGAGAGCAAGCCACAACAGAAACGACCAAGACAAACGCAAGCGCAGCGACTCAAACTGCCGAAGAGCCTCAGACTCAGGTCATCGAACATGCCATGGGCAAAACGGAAGTTCCGCTGCATCCAAAACGTGTTGCCGTATTTGGTCTGGAGGATCTTACATTGTCCCTGGGTGTACCGATGGTCTATGCATACGACTTTGATGGCTACTACTTGGATGACCAGCTCAAAGCACTGAACATTCCGCTCGCTGGAAATGCGGATTTCAATCCGAATCTGGAAGCCATTCTGGCAACCCAGCCCGATCTTATCGTGGTTCAGCGAAACGCCATTGATGACAAAGCGTATGAGGAACTGAGCAAGATTGCGCCAACCATTGCCTATTCACCGGATGATTGGGAGAAAACCATTGTGGAAATAGGAAAGGCAACGGGCTTGGAAGATAAAGCACAGGAGGTGCTTCAGGCGAACACCGACAAACTGAAACAGGCCAAGGAAGATATCATTTCGGCTGTGGGCCCGGACAAAACAGTTGTCTTCATGCGTCCATCGGACAAGGATCTGCAGGTGTTCTTTCCGAGCTTCGCTCCACTTATCTACACTGAATTGGGGTTAAATCCAGACGAAAGCGTTGCAGCATTCCAGAAGGATACTAAGGACGATTGGGGAGTCACGACATCTCTAGAGAAGCTGCCTTCTATTGGAGCTGATTATGTGTTTGCCATCTACGGAGGATCGATTAGCACGGAAGAAGAGTTCAATGAAAACAGTGCCGTTGCAACGGAAGTTGAGAAACTTCATGTATGGAAAACGATGCCTGCTGTGAAGGACAACCATGTGTTCAAAGTGTCAGCCAGACATTGGATGATGTCCGGCCCAATTGCAGACGGCAAGGTGGCAGACGATGTGGTAGCAGCCGTCACTGGCAAGAAATAAGCCTGGACATAATCGTTCATACATTGTCTACAATTCAGAGATAGATTATTAAAGGCATGGCTCTATGGAGTCATGCCTTTTGAGTACGTTGAAGGTATGCTGATTACATCAAGTTCACTCACTGGCTTGAGGCTTTACAATGAGAAACTAAGAAAATAACCAGAATATCGCAAAGATTTGGAGGTAAGACATGAACGGGACCCTGCAGCAAAATAGAATATTGATTGTAGATGATGATGAACGGGTCCGAAGACTTCTTCGCATGTATTTGGAGAAAGAACAATTTATCGTTGAGGAGGCTTCGCTAGGCTGGCAAGCCCTTGGGCAGCTTCATCACGGTTCTTATGCCTTGATCATTCTCGATTGGATTCTTCCCGATATTAAGGGAATTGAAATATGCCATTATCTTAGGACCAACTTAAGCATACCCGTCATGTTTCTGACAGCCAAGTCAGAAGAAACTGATCGGCTTGAAGCTTTCAAAGCAGGGGCGGATGACTTTGTCATGAAACCATTCAGTCCGAGGGAGGTTGTGCTACGTATTAAAACTATGATGGCTCGTTATAACGGATTAATCGAACCTGCGCCAAAAGATCATTCAGCGAGCGAGGTGTTGATTTCCTCCATTCTAATCAATCCAACTTCCCGTAGAGTCACAGTAGGACAAGTGGAGATTCATATGACTCCCAAAGAATTTGATTTGCTTTATCATCTGGCGACACACTCGGAAATAGCATTCTCTAGGCAGGATTTGCTGAGAATTGTTTGGAAAGTGGAGCATGAGGAAGATCTGGATTATCGGACTGTAGATACCCATGTGAAACGGTTGCGTGACAAACTATCCGAGTATGTGCCGAATCGGGAAGATCTGATTCAAACCCTGTGGGGGTTCGGTTATATTCTTCGTTTGCCTCACTGATTCTTATCTTGCAGTTCAGGAGGAGAATATGTCTTACAAACAAATCAAGTGGATGATCTTGCTCATTCCCACCTTGACCGTTGGACTGTGGGAGTATGTACGACATCAGTTTCTGCTCCCCTACATATCAATGAATTTGGGCAACTGGCTTACGCCTGTCATTGTATATGTCGTGAGTATAACGTTGTTAACTCGGCTGTTTCTGATTTTGGAACGTATTCAAAAAGAGCTGGAGCATGAGCGTGAAGCCAAAGCCGCATTGGAATCTCGTGAAAAGATGGCCAAGGAACTCCATGATGGAATCGCCCAATCCCTTTTTTTATTATCGGTAAAAGTGGGGCGTTTAGAGGAACAAGCCAAGTTGGATCAACAGTTGGACGATGTGTATTCGATCAAGAAAACGGTTCATGAAGTCAATCGTTATGTGCGTCAGGCCATTGCCGATTTACGTTATGATCCTAACGTTGACAATACCTTCACTACGAACGAATCGGTCACACTACTTGGTCAAATTCGAAGAATTGCCAAAGATATCCCCGTCCGAATCGAACTGGATTGGAGCATCCCGGATGATGCATTTACTGACAAAGAGAAAGTAGAACTGCTCGCTTGTATTCGGGAAGCTCTCTTTAATATTCAAAAGCATGCATCTGCTTCCCAAGGATGGATTCAGGGAAATGGGCACAAGAAGTGCTGGAATATCACGATTCGAGATAATGGAAAAGGATTTGAGATGAATCCCTTTGAACGAAAGGATCGATATGGACTGAAAATCATGAGAGAGCGGATGAATGAGCTGAACTATAACATGCAATTCCGAAGGGAGCAGCAGCTTACTGTTGTCGAATTTTCAAAGGATGGTGAGATGTTATGAGCCATACTCGCGTACTTGTTGTAGACGATCACGCTCATGCGAGAGAAGCAATATGTGAAATTTTATCCATGGACCCCAGCTTCGAAGTGATTGGCGTCGTGTCGGACGGTCAACAAGCGATTGATTATACAGAACAGTGGCTTCCCGATCTAATCCTCATGGACATTCAGATGCCAATTATGAACGGTCTTGAAGCAACACAGCGGATCAAATTGGCGTTTCCTTATGTGAAAATTGTCATGATTACCGTCTCGGATGATGTACTACACCTTCTGGAAGCGTTGAAACGGGGAGCTCAGGGTTATCTGCTCAAAAACCTTGAACCCTCCATGTGGCTGGAATATCTTCATTCCATCGTTACAGAAGAAGCTCCATTGAGCCGCGAGGTGGCTTACCAAATCCTGAAGGATGTCTCACTCACGGAGAAAAAAGAACCTGACGTTCCACTAACGACAAGGGAAAAGGATATTCTGTATGGCGTGGCTGCAGGATGGACGAACAAAGAAATCGCTGTGAATTATACAATTTCAGAGTATACCGTCAAGAATCATTTAAAAAACATTTTGCAAAAACTGCAGGTTCAAAATCGTGTTCAACTGACACGTTACGCATTGGAGCAAGGGCTTATTACAGACCATAATCGTCTGTAATAAGCTTTTTTTACTATATCCGTGTGTTCTTTCTATTTTCATGTTAAGTGGATGTGATTTTTCTACTTTTACCACAATGACCTCACAATTTGGACACAAAACGTCCAGCTCTATAGCTAGCTTGAGCTATATGGTAAAAATTTGTTTTTATGTACACTATGAGCAGTGTGTTTCATGAAGGAGGTTATGATGTTTCGCGAACGGATTGTCCTGAGCATATTGCTGCTTATAGGGATACTGTTGATCCCGCTATCTTACCCGCTGGACACTGCAAATGCTGCTCCTGAAACCAAAGATGCTATTCCACTCCAGCCAATCATTGATGGTTCTAGACCTGGAGAAGTGCTTGTACTTGAGACGGGTATTTATTCTGGTCCCGTAAGTATAGACAAGAATATATCCATTCGAGGGGACTCATCCGTATTGGTATTGAATACGGATGCTGAATCCACCATTACCATTCGTTCAGATGGAGTGACATTGCAGGGTTTCACGGTACGACACTTAACAAATGAACCCACTGCAGCGATTCAGGTTGAAGGAGATCGAGTAGAGATCACGGGCCTGGATATTCAGAGTCAAAGTTTTGGAATCGTGCTGCGGGGTTCTGTCGATGGGCTCATACATAGCAATACTATTTCATGGGCTGGACCGGAGTCTGCTTCCAGTGGTCAAAAGGGGAATGGCATTGATCTGTACAATTCCCATCGTACCCACATCGAAGACAACAAAATTACGGGCATGCGGGATGGTATATATCTGGAGAACAGTCGCAATCTTACGGTTAAGGCTAACACGCTGTTACATACCAGGTATGGCATTCATTGTATGTATATCGATGGCTCTTCTGTTGTGGACAATGTGGGAGAGAACAACAGTACCGGAGCCATGGTCATGGGCGTCAAGAATACGGTCGTATCGGGAAACTCTTTTCGCAAACAGAACGAAAATGTGCATTCACAAGGGATTTTGTTGTATGACGTACAGCAATCCTCGGTTCATAACAATGTCGTGGAAGGTAACCGTGTTGGCATGAACATTGCTGAATCCTCAGGAAATGAAATTCGCGGCAATGCGGTGCTCCGGAATTTCATCGGAATTCAGCTCGTTCTTGCGGAGGATAATCAGTTTACCAGAAACCAATTTGTTTCGAATGTGATTGAAGCTTCAGCGATGGACAGCCGGAACAATGAGATGAAGGAAAACTACTGGGATTCCTTTCAAGGTCTTGACCTGAACGATGATGGAATTAGTGAACTGTCCTATGGAATTAATCCTTTTTATGAGCAAGTGGTCAACCGGAATTCGGCCTATCAGCTTTTCTTTCAATCTCCAGGCATGATCTTTATGAGCAACTTGTTTACGGAAGGCAAGGCAGAGTGGACAAGCGACAGATCACCATTAATGAGCATGGAAGCGGTATCACAGACGACGAAGGTAGGTACACAAGGGGTCAAAGAGATAACCGGGGTTTGGATCATCGGATGCATTCTGCTGGGCCTGGCCACTTTTATTATGATCAATATGGGGGTATTACGAAAATGAGAATGAAAACACATTGGAAAACAGTTATGGTGCTTCTCTTTGGGGTGCTGTTATTAACAGCTTGCGGAAAAAAATACGAGGCATTGCCTATCAATGAAGACGTGGATATCTGTGCCATTTGCAAAATGCAGGTGAAAGATGATGCCTATGCCACGCAGCTTACCACGAAAGACGGTAAAAATTATAAATTTGATGACATTGGTTGTATGCATCAGTGGAAAGAAGAGAACGGAACAGATAACATCGGAAGGGATTTTGTTCGTGATTATAATGACAAGGAATGGATTGAGTACAGCAAAGCCACTTATGTATATGATGCTTCACTGCGTACACCGATGGCTTACGGCATCCTCAATTTCAAGGATAAACCATCTGCCGAAGCATTTGTTGCCGAGCAGGGTGTAGGAACGATTATGACCGCTGAAGACCTCGCCTCCCACGACTGGAAACAAAACACAGAGACGATGGATATGATGGGGGAGCATGGGCATTCCGAGGAGGGAATGGGTGAAGGCGTGCATGAAGAAACACAGGGAGAAAGCGAATCAACGGAAGAATCAGGCCACAAGTAATGACCAATGAAGATGGTGATGCATGATGGGAGATATGGTACAAGTCGTCCGACGAGAAATGAAAATGGGATTTCGCAACCCATGGTCATATTCATTTTTGATTCTTTTCTGCGTGTTTAGTCTGAGTTTGTTAATCATCAATTCTCAGAATTTTGTAGCAGGATACTCTGGCACTACAGGTTCCATGTTAAATCTTATTCTTTATCTGTTGCCGCTGATGACCCTCTTTCTGGGCTCGTTCTCGTTGACTTCTGAAAAGGAAGAGGGCAGCTGGCAGCTGTTGTCCACTTACCCCATCGGCACGATGTCTTTTATTGTTGGCAAATATCTGGGGCTGTCGGTTGTATTAATGACGATAGTTACATTCGGATATGGCCTGATGGGACTTCTTAGCGGATGGGTGGGTAGCCCTTTAGATGTTAAGACATATCTTTTGTTTCTGGTATTCTCCTGCGGACTGGTGTTGCTATTTCTGACTATTGCACTGTTCATCGGTTCGTTATCCAAAAATCGCTGGCAAGCGTTAACGATATCGGTATCCGTTTGGTTTTTTGCTGTGATCGGGTGGCCCACGCTTCTAATTTCCGTGCTGGGACTCATGCCGTATCAGTGGGTAAAACCCTTACTCACCGTTCTAACCTTCATCAATCCGGCTGAGTTGGTACGTTTGTTTGTGGTGATCAAACTTGGCGGGGGCTCGATACTGGGACCTGAATATTATCAGTGGGTAGATTGGGTACATCCATCGAGCGGGAGCTGGATCTTTATGGGGATATGTCTGCTGTGGATTACATGTTCTATCGTGGCAGTATACGGGATATGGGAAAGGGGACGTTCCCATGGATAATGTGGAAACAGAGATTGTTGGACTGTGTAAATCCATAAAAAAACAACAGATTGTTGAAGATATATCCTTTCGCGTTTCTTCCGGTCATGTGCTTGCCTTATGCGGCGGAAATGGGGCCGGAAAAAGCACCGTTCTGCGTATGCTTGCAGGTATTCTTCAACCTACCTCGGGTGAAATCATTGTAAACAATATGCGCTGGTCCAAAGAACGAAAGCGATATTCGGAACAGATCGGATATATGCCGGATGATTATCATTTCAACCAGGGTTTGACGGCAGAGGAGGCGCTCCAGTTCTGGGCGGCGTTAAGGAAAGTGCCTAAAGCGCGAGTAACGGAAGTGCTAACCATGGTAGGCTTGGCCGATCAAAAAAAGAAACGGGTCACGACCTTTTCCAAAGGTATGCGGCAGCGTGTGTTATTTGCCCAGGCTCTGCTGTCCAAGCCTCCGCTGCTGATCATGGATGAGCCGACGAATGGACTGGACCCCTTCTGGATGCAGGAGTTTGCAAATCTGATAAAACAGATCAAGGAGGAAGGGCATATGGTTGTGTTCTCCACCCACCAGCTTGAGATCGCAGATGATGTTGCCGATCACATTGTTTTTATGAACCAAGGACGTAATGTGGGAGATGGCTCTACTGAGGACTTTCGTCAACAGTTCGGGTCGCTTCATGCTGCATTTCATCATAGTCTTGGCTAAAAATGAAGGTGAACTTATTGAAAAAAAATAGTGCGAAAATGAGTTTGAAAATGATACGTTTGTTTACCATCCTGATTGGAATGGCTGCTGTGCTGGTCGCTGCGTGGGCAATTTATCAGGGGACTTCATCATCTGAGCCCAAAATAACCGGTGCCATTGAAGCCGGTGCAACTGCTCCTGAATTCACTGCGGTTAATTCAGACGGAGAACAGGTGAAGCTCTCCGATTATCGGGGCAAAGTCGTCATGATTAACTTCTGGGCTTCATGGTGTACGCCCTGTGTGAGGGAAATGCCAATGATTAAGCAGATTGCTCAGACGTATCAAAACGATGTAGAGGCTCTGTTTGTCAACGTGGGGGAAGCGAAGGGCACCATTCGTGAATTTATGGAGAAACAGCAATTCGATTTCCCTGTTATCATTGATGTGACCGGAAAGGTCTCCGGTCTGTATCGTATCACCGGGTTGCCAGCGACCATGATCATAGATCAGGAAGGTATATTCAGTCACATTTTGCTCGGTGAGTTGACTAAGGATATTCCTTTGCAGCAATGGCTGGAGGAGACCGTACAGCAACGGAATTGAAGCTTTGCAGACTTATGAACAAAAAAAGTCGAGAAGTCGCTCACTATACGAGCGGCTTCTTTTGTTTTATTTTTCCCGAACATCTTGCAAGCATAGTAGAATTGAAAATCGCAATACCACGGTTGTGCCTAATGAATCAATAGCCCCTTTGGGTGCTTTTTATGCTTTTCACCGAGTTGTCAGAAAGAGTTGATCCTTTCTTGAACATTTAGGGACGAAGACGTGTCAGTGATTGAATTGCTAATTCACAAAGATATAATAATTTTAACTATTAGGTCCTGTTAAGTACTTTGGCCCTTCAGTATCAGGTAAAACACAGCTCGCCAACCCATGCTCAGTCCAATAACTATGTGTAGCAATGCACAATGATGGTGTGGTAAAGCTCCTTCGTCACTTACTTTGTGAAAAAATTCTCTTTGTACATACAACGATGGAGGAACGGTTTGTAGATAAACTCTGAACCAGTCTAGTGGGGCTTCTATCAACCTGATAAAGAACGCAGTCCAAGGGCTGACTGACCTAATAATTAAAAGATTCAAATCAGTACGAAAATCGAACAGAGTTTGAAAGGAGGCAGTAAACAATGGCAATCGATACGGTGATGTGGAGCAAGCTGGTGACAGGTATGACGCTGGGCTTCCACGCTATTTTTGCGACACTTGGCGTCGGTATACCTCTAATGATCGCAATTGCAGAATTCATGGGGATTCGCAAGAAGGACCCCCATTACACACTGATGGCGAAGAGGTGGTCAAGAGGGTTTGTCATTTCTGTGGCGGTTGGTGTGGTGACCGGTACAGCGATTTCACTGCAACTGGCCCTGGTGTGGCCGAATTTTATGAAACTGGCAGGCAATGTCATTGCACTCCCACTATTCATGGAAGTGTTTGCGTTCTTTTTTGAAGCCATTTTCCTGGGCATTTATTTGTATACCTGGGATCGATTCAAAAATCCGTACATTCACTGGCTGCTGACGATTCCAATCGTCACCGGTGCAGGTATGTCGGCTGTGTTTATTACGACGGTGAACGGCTTCATGAACCAGCCTGGAGGCTTTGTCATGGAAGCAGGCCAATTCACAGCGGTTAACCCAGTGGAGGCGATGCTGAATACGGCGACGTTCTCCAAGGTGTTTCATGTATTAAGCTCAGCATATTTGACAGGAGCTGCCCTGTTAGCCGGAATTGCAGCCTTCTCGCTGCTGAGAAAAGGGGCATCTGCATACCACAAAAAAGCCTTGAATCTCATGATGGCGGTGGTTCTGCTGTTCGGCTTACTGAACACGTTAGCGGGAGATGTGTCCGCCAAGTTTTTGGCCGAGCATCAGCCGGAGAAACTTGCAGCGGCAGAATGGCATTTTGAGACAGAAAGTGGCGCGGATTTGATTTTATTGGGATGGCTGAATGCAGAGCATGAAATTATAGGAGCTCTTCACCTGCCGAAACTGCTCAGCTTCCTGGCCTTTAGTGACTTTAATGCAGAGGTAACCGGACTGGAGGAGTTTCCGAAGGACGAATGGCCGCCGCTGCTCGTTCACTACCTGTTTGATTTAATGGCCGGAATCGGATTTACGCTGCTGGCTATTTCAGTTCTGTATTTCCTGTTTGTATTCTGGAAAAAGCGCAATGAGCTGAATAAGTGGCTGCTTGGGATCATAGCGCTAGGCGCACCGATGGCTTTTCTCGGAGTTGAGCTGGGCTGGTTCTATGCTGAACTGGGACGACAGCCGTGGATTATCCGAGGATATATGCGTGTGGAGGAAGCAGCCACTTCATCACCCAGCATCAGAATGATCTTTTTCTTCTTCCTGCTTCTCTACATCGTTCTGGGAGTCATGTGTGTTCTCGTACTAAGACGTTTGTTCAACAATAATCCGGCAGAAGTCGAGATGGAGAAATGGATGAAGGAGAAGCGCAATCCGTCTACAGAAAAGGGTGAGCGTACATGAGTTACGAACTGATTGGCATTTCGGTACTCTGGCTGTTCTTGTATGGCTATTTAATTGTTGCCTCCATTGATTTCGGGGCGGGTTTCTTTGCCTTTTATGCACGCTTGACGAAACAGGATCACCTGATTAATCGTCTGATCTCCCGTTATTTATCACCGGTATGGGAGATTACGAATGTATTTTTTGTCTTTTTCTACATTGGCATTGTTGGATTCTTTCCCGACACGGCTTATTATTACGGATCAGCGCTGCTCGTACCGGGAAGCATTGCGGTCATTTTGCTCGCCATTCGTGGGTCGTTTTATGCCTTTGAGAACTATGGTTCCAAAAATAACATCGTGTATCTGTTTCTATATGGAGCTTCGGGATTGCTGATTCCAGCTTCGCTATCAGTGGCGCTAACGCTGTCTGAAGGTGGTTTTATCGTGAAGCAAGGTTCGACGGTTTCTCTGGATTACTGGACGCTGTTTACCAATCCGTTATCATGGAGCATTGTTGGACTGGCGATTGTGTCCGTATTGTTCATTAGCAGCTCATTTCTAGCCTTTTATGCATCGCGGGCAGAGGATCACTCTGCATTGAAGCTGGTACGGACCTATGCCCTGTTCTGGAGCACACCGACGATCATCATCGCACTGACTGCATTTATTTATTTGGGACAGCACAATGAGCGACATTTTCAAAATATGATGGATTTATGGTGGTTGCTTGCACTTTCCGTTGCATTCTTCATGATTGCGATGTGGCTGATCTATAACGGACGCCGCTACGGATTAGCGTTTATATGTATCATGCTGCAATTTTTCTGTGCCTTTTTCGCTTACGGAATTGGTCAATATCCTTATATCCTTGATCCGTTCATTACAATTCAAAACAGTGTAACCTCACCAGCGATGGGCTTCGCACTGGTGGTTGTGTTTATCGGTGGCATGTGTATGTTGATTCCTTCCTTGATTCTGGTTTTCAAACTGTTTCTGTTTGATGCGGATTATGTAAAGGGAAAAAAATAAATTGAATTCATTATGCGATGTAAGGGAGTAATCTCACAGGTTCATAGAAAGGAGGAGAGCTTACATGAAGAGGAAAACAAGCCTGATCTCTCAACAAATGTCTGGGCAACGAAAACGACTCGTGCTCCTTGCAGTGATTTCACTTGCGCTGGGTGCAGCGATTGTAAGTCAGGCTGCGCTGCTTGCTGAAGCAGTACAACGGATTTTCGTGGAGAAGGCTTCCCTTTCGTCGGTCGTCATGCTGCTCGGGATACTCATGGCTGTCATGGTCGTACGTACAGGGCTGTCTTATGGGAACGGAAAAGTTGGTTTGCATATGGCTTCCAGTGCCAAGACGAATATGCGGGCAGCCGTGCTGAAAAATTTGACCCATGCGTCGATGCCATCAACCCTTCGTGGACAAACAGGCGGAAAGGTCAGTGTTGCTCTGGATGCTGTGGATGAGGCTGACAGTTATTTCAGTCTGTATATGCCGCGTATGATGGAGGCTGCCATCATTCCGATTCTGATTTTGGTGGTAACGTTTATGCAGCATGCCAATTCAGGCTTCATTATGCTGTTTACGGCCCCGTTTATCCCCTTGTTCATGATTTTGGTGGGACTGAAGACGAAGAACAAATCAGAGGAGAAATATGCGCAGCTGGCCGAGTTTTCCGGTACGTTCCTGGACTCTCTTCAAGGGCTGGTTTCGTTGAAAATATTTGGACGGGCTCACCGTCAGCAGCAGGAGATTGAACGCACCAGCCTGGGGTACCGCGATGCCACGATGGGCATTTTGCGGATTGCGTTTACCAATACGTTCATGCTGGAATCGATTGTAATGCTAAGCATCGGTATCGTCGCTCTTGAACTAGCAATCCAGCTGCTTGTATTCAAATCGATGTCGTTCCACACTGCGTTTCTCGTGCTGCTGCTCGTTCCCGAGTTCTACAGTCTGTTGAAAAATACGGGAACAGCTTTTCACAGCGGGCGAACAAGTATGGGAGCGGTTCGTAAGGTAGAGCAGATGCTTGAGGAAACAGCTGGGGAGAACAAATCGGCAGATAGCAAAGAAGGATTAGGTACATCCGATGGAATTGACGAGGTCGTTAACATGGAGCGGATTGAAAGGGAAAACGGGATAGGGATATTACAAATGCACCGTTCCAATGACGGTTCGATGCCGCCGTCCATTATATTGAACCATCTCCGATTTCATTATGCGCCCGAATCATTCGACCTTGAGACTGGTCGAGCACAGCTTGATCCGGGAGAACACATTGCCATTGTCGGCAAAAGCGGCTCAGGAAAAACGACGTTGCTACATCTCATTGCGGGTTTGCTGAAGCCAGAATCAGGAGAGGTACTGGTAAATGGACAACCCCTATCCGAATATGATGAGGCTGGATGGTTCGAACATGTGAGCTACATTACACAGCATCCGTATATTTTTGCAGGTACATTTGCTGAGAACATTGCGATTGGTGCGGGCCGGAACGTGTCCAGGACTGAAATTGAGCAGGCGGCTGAGGATGCCGGGCTTGCTGAAGTTGCTGCCCAATTGGAGCATGGCTTCGATACCTTGGTTGGTGAAGGAGGTCGAGGACTGTCTGGTGGGGAAAAGCAACGACTTGCTTTGGCAAGAGCTTTTTTGAAGCGGCCTTCCATCATATTGTTTGATGAACCTACGGTGGGACTGGATTTGCGCACGGAGCAGATACTGCAACGTTCCATTGCCACATTGGCAGATACCGCGACGATGATTACAGTGGCTCACCGATTATATACGATTCAACATGTCGATCGCATATTGTTTATGGACGATGGTGTGTTAGTGGATACGGGACGCCATGAAGAGCTTATGGCGCGTCTACCCCAGTATGCCGAGATGATTGATGTTCAACGAAAGGGGGGCTTGGCATGAATGAGCTAGCGATTTTGTCCAAAGCCATGATTCAGGAGCGCAAGGATATTATCCTTTCTATTCTAGGTGGGTTTATTGCGGGGATAGCAGGAGTGGCCCTCTTCTCGGCGAGCGGATATCTGATTTCGCAAACAGTCTTTGCGCCCCCGCTGTACACCTTAATTGTACTCACCTCGCTGGTCAAGCTGCTTGGACTGCTTCGGGCGGCGAGTCGTTACGGCGAGCGTTTGTATTCCCACCGGGCGACATTCTCCATGCTTAGCCGTTTGCGTACATCCTTTTTTGCCCGACTCATTCCTTTGACGCCGGGTATATTGAACAAAAAGCGAAGCGGGGACCTGCTAGCCCGCATTGTTGGGGATGTGGAGAGCCTGCAACATTATTTTTTGCGCGTCGCTTATCCACCGATTATTGTTGTTATGGTCTTTTTGGCGACAGTGTTGTTTACTTCTGCTTTTTCATTCTGGATTGCGGTTTTGTTTGTAGTAGGCATGCTCACAACGACATTGGTTGTACCGGGAATAGTCTTGCTTGGGCAGCGAAAAATACATGGACACGTTCGCGAGCAACGGGCGCTGCTTTCCACAGAAGTCACCGAAGTATTGTATGGGTTCCGGGATTTGAAAGTGTACGGACAACTGGCTCAACGGGAGCAACAGCTGCAGCAGGCTTCTGCTGCGTTGACGGTCCAGCAGCAACGGGCTGCCGGACACCTACTGCGTGGGCAATCCATGCATGCTTTGGTTACGTTCCTTATTTCCTGGGGCGTGCTGACACTTGGTGCTTATCTGATTATGGATGGAGCGCTTGCTGGCGTGTTTCTTGCAATGCTGGTTATGGCCTCACTAACCGTTTTCGAAGAGGCTGCGGCAATGGCGACATTACCTTTGTATAAGCAGGATAGCGAACACGCAGCCAAGCGACTGACGGAAACCATACAGACCTCTGATAGGCAGTCTGTGTCTACGCAGCCAAAAGGCGCGTTATCTGGCAATCAGGCTGTTTCGCTTGATCTCTCCAATGTTACGTTTCAATATGAAGGGGAGTGGAGACCGGCGTTAAAGGACATTTCGCTGCATATTTTACCCGGCTCCAAAACGGCGATTGTCGGACCGAGCGGATCAGGCAAATCAACGATTATTGAACTACTGCTTAAACTGCGAACGCCTACAACAGGGGAGATCCGTTTAAATGACATTTCGGTGAAGGAACTGGATGAGGCGAGCATTTGGCAAACGGCCAATGTTGTCTTGCAGCAAAGTCATTTCTTCCGGGGAACGATCCGGGATAACCTGCTGTTGAATGATGATGAACATTCGGACGAGCAACTATTGGATGTGCTAGCAAAAGTGCAACTGCCCAATACATCATTGACTGATGTAGTCTATGAAAAAGGGGAAAACCTGTCGGACGGTGAGAAGCAGAGGCTGGCTCTGGCACGGGCCATGCTTCGCAAGGGACGGTTATGGCTTCTCGATGAACCTACTTCCTCAATGGATTACGTTACAGAAGAACGTGTGATGAAACATCTCTATGCACAAGCAGCCGAGGATACGCTTCTACTGATCTGTCATCGGCTTACTGGCCTTGAAGAGATGGATCGGATTGTGGTGATGGAACAGGGAAGGGTAGTGGAAGCGGGCTCCTATACGGAGTTAATGGAGCAAGAAGGTTATTTTTATGAGATGAAGAAGATTGAGCGGCAAATGATCGGAGAAGTTGGAGTGTAAGAGAGTAAGATACACACAGATACGAATGAAAGAGTATGCGTCATTGCAGTTTAAACATTCACATTACAAAAAAATACACTCGCACACGTTTATACTGTGTGGAGTGTATTTATATTACCGTAAAGAAATGAGGGTAAGCATCAGTCAATTGAAGCTTCGATTAACAGCTTGTACTCCAGTACAATAGACCTTAATGGCCTCCTGTATTGGAAGCCCAGACAGGATACCAGCCTGCACTCGGTGTTTCTGTATTGTACAGCACCAAATTGCCGTCGTTTTGAACGATGAGCACGTTACCCCTGAGGTTGGGTGGCAGATTGTCCGCTCCATAGTACGATGTAGACCATGCCTTGTTGTCTGACGTCCAGTAAGGTGTGTTTTGGGGATCCTGGAGCACGAGTTTTCCACTCCAATAATCAATCTTGAAATGATTTATTCTCGTGTCATTGGTCTTGGTGTTCCATAACATCGTGTGTGTGCGGTTATCCCAGAGCTGTAGGTCGCCGTAGACGCTGTATTGCAGTGAAAACCTGACGTTGTTGGATACGAGAGGAATCGAATTGTTATACATGATGTCATAAATGAGGCGGTCTCCAGCTGCAGATGCTGATGGAGCGCTGGAAAGCAAAAACATGAAAATTGCAGCAAATAGCAAAACGGCTTTTTTCATAAGATCCTCTTTTCTGGGATATATTTTAAATTACATACCAAATATATCATATCTCTATATCAAAAATGTATAAAATTTCAAGTCGAAAGAAAATATTTTTGGGAGCTTTATATTTTTGCTTAACTTCTCGTAATAACTTATATTCGACATACAAAACTAAAGGATTATTCTACCTAAATCAATCTATTTTAGGATAATCCAACTTCCATGTTACACATCGTTATCGCTGACATGTCAGTTTGAAAATTGAGAAAGAGCTGGATACATTAGGCAGTAACTATTTAAAGATTTGCCATTATAATCAGATATGCCTAAGAGCGAAATGTGTGTTCCAAAATGATGAATAAATAAATTTTTAGAGATCGCTTGATTTTTTTCAATGTATCTGATATTGTAAGACCTGTGATTTTGGAAAGCAGATATATCAACATAAATCAGGTCTTTCCAGCAGATAATTTTTGACCACTTCTCTTAAGGAAGTTAAGGCCATACGGACAGCCGGGTCAAACGCCGATTGGCAACTTATGTTGCCTTATTGATTGAGTTAAAAGCTCAAATTTTATAAGTTGGTTACTTTACAACCAGTGCATCTGCACATCAACTTGTGAAACGGTCAATAAGAGTGGTAAAGGCGAATTATTTGCTATATAGACTCTGATCTGATATTGATATACATGAAGAAGCTTTCCGCTAGAGGAGTTCTTTTGAACTTTTTTAGTTATGGGAACTTTGCGTCTTTTTAATGATGTATATCGACAAGCAAGTGTGATGATGCGCGTTTGGGGCATTTTTCACCTTGCTTTTTTTGTTGGTTCAGAACGGGCGAAAAGTTGAAAAATGAGAAAAATAATGAAGTTAATTTTAAAAAAATTCATATTGGGTTAGGAGAATGGAAAATGGGAAAAGCACTAATCATCGGCGCCGGCGGCGTAGCTTCAGTAGCAGTTCATAAATGCGTTCAAAACAGCGAAGTATTCGAGGAAATCTGCATCGCAAGTCGTACGAAATCCAAATGTGACGATCTTAAAGCCAAGCTGGACGGCGGCAAAACAAAAATTACGACAGCTCAAGTGGATGCCGACAACGTTGACGAACTGATCGCCCTCATCAACGAAGTTAAACCGGATCTCGTCATGAACCTGGCATTGCCTTACCAAGACCTGACAATCATGGATGCTTGCCTTGCAACGAAAACGAACTACATGGATACAGCGAACTATGAGCCGGAAGATACGGCAAAATTCGAATACAAATGGCAATGGGATTACAAAGAGCGCTTTGAAAAAGCGGGAATTACAGCTCTGCTTGGCAGTGGATTTGACCCAGGTGTTACTGGTGTATTCTCTGCTTATGCTCTGAAACATTACTTTGACGAGATTGAATATATTGACATTCTCGACTGCAATGGTGGAGATCACGGCTATCCGTTCGCAACCAACTTCAACCCTGAAATCAACATCCGCGAAGTTTCGGCTAACGGAAGATACTGGGAAAAAGGTGAATGGATCGAAACGAAACCAATGGAAATTAAACGTGTCTATGACTTCAAAGAAGTTGGCGAGAAAGACATGTACCTGCTTTATCATGAAGAGCTGGAGTCCCTGGCTAAAAACATGCCTGGACTGAAACGCATCCGTTTCTTCATGACATTTGGTCAAAGCTACCTTACGCACTTGAAAGCACTTGAAAATGTGGGCATGACTTCGATCGAACCTATCGAATACGAAGGCAAACAAATCATTCCGCTGCAATTCCTGAAGGCGGTACTGCCAGATCCGGCGTCCCTTGGACCACGTACTGTGGGCAAAACGAACATCGGCTGCATTTTCAAAGGTAAAAAAGACGGCAAAGATAAAACGTACTACGTTTACAACATTTGTGATCACCAAGAGTGCTACAAAGAAGTGGGTTCCCAAGCCATCTCTTACACAACAGGTGTTCCAGCCATGATTGGTGCAGCAATGGTGATGACTGGTAAATGGAACAAACCAGGCGTATACAATGTTGAAGAGTTCAACCCAGATCCATTCATGGAAGAGTTGAACAAATGGGGTCTCCCATGGGTTGAAGACTTCAACCCAGTACTCGTTGACGAACTGCCAGAAGAAGCCAAAGAATCGGAGCTTGTTCGTTAAGATGCGGTTTGAGCAATTACCGACACCATGTTTTGTTGTTGACGAAGGACTTATCGAAAGAAATCTCAAAATCCTGAACGGTGTCATGCAACGTACAGGAGCCAAAATCGTGCTGGCTCAGAAAGCATTTTCCATGACCACGATGTATCCGCTCATTGGAGAATATCTGAGCGGTGCAACGGCAAGCGGGCTGTATGAAGCCCGCCTGGGTCATGAGGAGATGGGCAAAGAGAACCATGTCTTTGCCCCGGCCTATCGTGAAGATGAGATCGATGAAATCCTTTCGATTTCAGATCATATTATCTTCAATTCTTTCTCCCAACTGGAGAAATTTAAGGGCAAAGCGCTTCAGGCTGGTCGAAAAGTAGGCCTGCGTATTAACCCTGAATGCTCTACTCAGGAGGGGCATGAGATTTACGATCCATGTGCTCCTGGTTCCCGTTTTGGTGCCAAACAAGAGGATTTCCGTGTAGAGCTGTTGGAAGGAGTCTCCGGACTGCATTTCCATACGTTGTGCCAGCAAAATTCAGATGATCTGGAAACGACACTGAATGCGGTAGAAGAGAAGTTTGGACAATGGCTGCCACAAATGGAATGGATCAATTTCGGCGGTGGACACCACATCACACGCGAGGATTATGACATTCCAAGACTGGAAGCTTGCATCAAACGCATGCAGGAAAAATATGGCCTGGAGGTATATCTGGAGCCGGGCGAAGCGGTTGCGCTGAACGCGGGCTTCCTGGTGACGTCTGTGCTCGATTTCCACAAGAACGGTATGGACATTGCCATTCTGGATACCTCGGCAACATGCCACATGCCGGACGTGCTGGAAATGCCGTATCGCCCGCCGCTTATCGGTTCGGGAGAAGCAGGGGAGAAAGCCCATCTGTATCGTCTGGGGGGACAAACTTGCCTGTCAGGTGATGTGATCGGAGATTATTCATTTGATCAACCGCTCAAAACGGGTGACAGATTGGTATTTGAGGACATGGCGATCTACTCCATGGTCAAAACCAATACATTTAACGGCATGCCGCTGCCAGCCATCGCAGTGAAAAGAAAAGATGGCGATTGCGAAGTGGTTCGCGAGTTCGGCTATCAGGACTTCAAAATGAGATTGGCTTAATACTTTTATAGATATAGCAAGAGCAAAAGGGAACCTGATCACAGGTTCCCTTTTGACGTTTCACATAGGATGGGTTAACGGCTGTTTTTATGATTAATCGTTGGGTTTCGAGGCTGCTCTGGCGGCATACGGAAAGATCGGTTCTTTCAATTCAAACTCATAGGTTAATCCATTTACAATACCGACGACGCTTTCGCTGTCATATAATTCAAGCAAGAATCCAGCCATTTGTTCTGCTGTATGAAATTGGGGAACACGGCCCTCATATTTGAACTGGTCCAGATCAAAAGCACGTTCCGCAAATTCCGTTTCCGTTGCAGCGGGCGCGAGCACTTTCGCTTGCATTGCAGCATGCTTGCCTTTTAATTCATGTGCGAGCCCTTCCGTAAAGGCACTTACATAGAACTTTGTTGCACAGTAGGTTACTGCATCCGGCACGATCGTATATCCACCTCCAGAGGAGATGTTAATGATCTGAGTGCCCTCAACCTCTGCATAATCACGCACATACAGGGAAGAAAGAATGGTTAATGCTTCTATATTCAGATGAAGCATTTGTTCGATTTTAGGTAGATGTTGTTCACCAACCGAAGCAAAATTTCCGAACCCTGCGTTGTTAATCCATGTCTCGATAGAGTAATGATGGAGACTTTCATAGAATGCATGGACATTGGCAGCGATGGACAGATCCACCGTGCGAATGACAATGTCCAGATCAGGATCAATTTCACTTACTTTTGATTTTAACTTCTCCAATTCGTCGGTTCTGCGTGCAGCCAGGATCAAATGTTTGCCGCGAGCCGCAAAAGCCAAAGCTGCTTCATAGCCAATGCCCGAACTGGCACCGGTAATCACTGTATACTTCATGGATATTCCTCCTGGATTTTCGGTTCATTATTTATTGTGATATGAGTACGAGTTGATTATACTGATTAGAGCTTACTCTAAGTCAAGCGGAATATAGAAGGGAGGATCACCATGCACACGATCGGTGAAGTGGCTGAACTACTCGGTATCAGTACCCACACATTGCGTTATTATGAGAAGGAGCAAATTATCGTACCGCTCCGTGATGCTAGTGGAGACAGACGCTACAACGAATCGCACCTGAAATGGCTGCAATTTGTAATCAAACTAAAAGAGACTCAAATGCCGATCGCTATCATCAAAAAGTACGCATCGTTATTTCAGGAAGGTGAGCATACGGCTGCAGAGCGTTTGAAATTGCTGGAAGAGCACAAAGAGGCGATTCAACAGCAGATGCACACACTTCACTCAGCAGATCAGATGCTGGAGAATAAAATTACGGCATATCGAGCATTAATCGGGAAATAATGTAATCTGATCGAAGAAACGAGCAGAGAGAATTCAGTGGTTACATATATGACGATCTATTGCCAAAATAGTGAATTTTGTTATAGACTATTTTTTATGGTTGTTCATCAAGGGGGAAAAGGAATGAATCAAAGGAACGTGCAAAAATCGAACAAACTGAAAATCATCTCCAAAGTTTTATTGATTATGATTGGGGCTTTTATCACCTCATATGGCCTGGAAGCTGTATTAATTCCAAATAATGTATCAGACGGTGGTGTGACAGGTCTTAGTATCGTTGGCTCACAACTGTTTGGTTTACCGTTAGGGATGCTGATTGGTATCATCAACATTCCATTTGTATGGTTAGGCTACAAACAAATAGGTAAGAGCTTTGCTATTTATTCCATTATCGGTATTGCCTCGCTAGCTGTGGGTACAAGCCTTATGCACCATGTACCCACGATTATTCAAGGGGATACATTGTTAATTACCGTTGTGGGCGGGATTATCATCGGTTTTGGTATGGGTTTGGCGTTGCGTAATGGTGGGGCATTGGATGGAATCGATATGTTGGCTGTCCTGCTTTCACGAAAATTACCTTTTGGAACCAGTGATCTAATCTTATTCTTGAACATGTTTGTCTTTATTGTCGTGTCAACTGTATTTGGTCTTCAAGGGGCGATCCTGTCCGCACTTGCTTATTACATCGCTTCCAAAGTGATACATATTGTTGAAGAAGGTTTGAGCGGCTCCAAAACCTTTAAAATTATCACCAATCAACCGGAGATCATGGTCGAAACCATTCGTGACCGGTTAGGTCGTGGAGCAACTTATACCGATGCTTACGGCGGGTATACCAATGAACAATTTAAAGAAATTACCTGTGTAATCAACCGTATGGAGGAAAGCAAAATCAAGGATATCATTCACGAAATTGATCCCAATGCTTTTATTGTAGTTTACGATGTAGCCGAAGTTAAGGGCGGAAATTTCAAAAAGAAAGATATTCACTAATCACTAAAATGAGTATGAGTTACTGTCGCATAGAAAAGCATATAACATACAAAAAGTCGCTAATATAGCGGCTTTTTTTTGTTTTAAGGTAGAAGTTATTGTGTCAAGTTCGATCCAATAACTTCAATAATTTCTACCCTTTGAAATTTATCATTCTTTGCAAATCCTCAACTGTATTTCAGTCAGAAATTGCTCGGTAATGATCGTATCACGATTATCAATTTCATAAATCTCAAAAGGATCACCCATTACACGGAGCCCTTTTTCGTTGGCATGTGCAACGACCTCAAGCATTTTTTTATAACTTTGACGGTAGTTACCCCGATAAAAAAGGGATAGATACTCACCAGCTGGCAGGTTGTAATCGTAATCGATCTTTCCGGCTTCGTCAGGATTAAAGATAAAGAAGACGGAGTTAAAAACATCCCTCACACCATGCTTTAGTTCCTCAAGGGACACGGATGCACCATATAATTGGTTTCCAAAGTCCGGAATGTGACTTTTATGTTTTTGATGCAGCTTCTTAATGGCATAATCCATCTCCTCATCCCTAGTTATGCGTGTATTGAGTTGCAGACACGGCCGGTCGGGATACGTTTTGATAGAGAAAACTCCTGTCTGAATTTTGCTTGCGTCAGTCAATACCTTGATTCTGCCCTGAATAATACGCTGCGTAGTTTTAAGCTTTGCAATTTGTTCCTTAATCAGTTCCTGTTCAGTCAATAACAATTCAAGCGTATTTTCGACACTTTGCTGATCCAAATAAGCTTTGATCTGTTGCATGGTAAAATCCAACTGGCGCAGGTCCCGGATGATATTCAGTTTATACATATCTTGAAGGCTATACAGACGATACCCGTTTCCGTCTCGCCGAGGCACCAGCAACCCTAATTTTTCGTAATAACGCAGCGCGTCAACACCTATTCCGTAAAGCTTCGAAATTTCATTGATTTTATAATCGTTTTTCATCGGTTTTCTTCCTCGTTTACACTTAATTATTAGATGCGTGCGCGTATGCTGAAGGCGCGCCATACACTTCCTTATACAGCATTTTTTTCACCATTTCAAATTGTGTTGGGTTCAACTTTGCTGGATAACTCATGATCTGTAATGAGAGGGTTTCCTGCCCGACAGCACGAAGAGGCGGCTGAACATAAGAATGATCTCCCAAGCAGAATCCCAGACGCTCGTAAAATCCGATCCTTCTCCGCTTCATCTCATCTTCTGGCAATTCAACTTCCAATATAACCGGCTTGGCGGTCTGCTTCATGTAACGTTCCATTAACCGCTTGCCTATGCCGCCTCCACGAATGTTCGGGGAAACAGCCAAATGCTCTATATATTTGAACGACTCGAACTCCCAGCCTGCGAGAAAGCCAGTCACTTCATTCTGTTCATTTTCCTCTGTAAGAAGGCGGTAGCATGAATGGGAAAGCAACTTCTTCTGTTCTGAATATTCCCGATATTCAGCTTCGGGAAACGACTGCTTCATAATTTCAAACACTTGGTCAAACCGTTTTTGTAACATCAACTTAATCCACTCCTGATTTGTAAAGCCATATTTGTTATAAACCAACAATAAACCCTGGTACGATACCAGAGTCAAGCAATATGGCGGAAAAGGTAGGGCAGACCGAAGTGAAGAGGAGAATTGTGAGTGGATAAGGGGGGCGATTCACAATATCTAAAAGTTTACTTATCGCAACTTTTTTTGGCCGAGGTCAAACTCTTTCGTTGTACAGACATTGTTTTACTTGGTTCAAAACGTTTCTCTAGACCCACACAACACCGTGATGATACCATCGTAAAGTGCTAGAAAACAGTTGGAATCAGGGGGATTACTTTTCGTGGAGCAAATAAAGTACGACAACTTAAAATTGGGTGAAAAGGGAGCAATCATCAGTATTATTGCTTATATTTGTTTGACTGCAATTAAAATGATGATCGGTTATATGTCTAATTCTGAGGCTTTGAAAGCCGATGGGTTAAACAATGCTACCGATATTATAGCTTCGATCGCGGTTCTTATCGGTCTGAGACTTGCTCAGCGTCCAGCTGATAAAGATCATACATACGGACACTGGAAAGCAGAGACCGTTGCCTCACTGGTTGCTTCTTTTATAATGATGGCAGTAGGGATTCAAGTGTTATACGAAGCTATTACATCCGTATTCCAGGGGAAAAGCGAATCTCCAGACATCATCGCAGCATGGACAGGCATTTTCTGTGCCGCTGTGATGTATCTGGTTTACAGATATAACAAAAGACTTGCTTTGAAGATCAAGAGCCAGGCGGTTATGGCAGCTGCAAAAGACAATATCTCGGATGCCTGGGTTAGTATAGGGACAGTAATAGGGATTATTGGTTCCCAATTCGGCCTGCCATGGCTCGACCCATTAACAGCTGTAGCAGTGGGCTTTCTAATATGTAAAACCGCTTGGGACATTTTTCGTGAAGCAACACACCATCTTACAGATGGATTTGATGAAGAGCTCATCAAGGAATACAGGAGTACAATTGCCAATGTAGATGGCGTTGAGGCGGTTAAAGACTTAAGAGCCCGGAATTACGGTAATAATGCCGTTGTCGATGTGGTAATTCTTGTACGATCGGATTTGGATCTTCAGAAAGCTCATGATATTTCAACAAATGTAGAAGACGAATTGTTAAGAGAACATGATGTGTACACTGTTCATGTTCACGTTGAACCAGACGAAGCCCCTAGCGAAGTGGGTCAAGTATAAAACATAAGCGGCATATAAAAGAACTTGCCGGTAAACATGGACATAGTCTCTTCTTGACGTATGACAGGACAGGTAGCCCTCGGGCTACCTGTTTTTTTAGTTGGAAGGGTCCCCAAACATGTCCTTTTGATATCTTTTGCGGAAACTTCTCGGAGATTCACCTACCGTTTTGGTAAATAAAATTGTAAAGTAGTTTGGGTTCTCGTACCCGACCAACTTGGAGATTTCCCATACTTTTTTCTTGGTCGAAACCAACAATCGGGTCGCTTCTCCCATTCTTCGCTGAATGAGGTAATGATAGGGGGAGGTACCGTAGCAATTTTTATACATATGGATCAAGTAGTAGAAGTCGATATGGAATTGGTCCGCCAAGTCCTTCAGCTTAATATTTTGACGATAGTTCGTATCCAAATAGTCTTTGATGCTTTCAGCGAGGGTATTATTCCGAACGATCTCACTTGCTGTGCGCTGATGGTGAGACATGCGATCGATAATGAGCAGAACGGCATTCAGCAGATGATGGGAAATAGAGTCATATCCTTCTTCCCGGATTGAAAATTCATTGAACATGGTCTGCATTAACGAACGGATCTCTTCCGAATAACGATTGGCACGAACAACTGGCTCGCTACCGGGAGGAATAATCCAATCGTTGTTGGCACGGGTACCCTCTTTGAAACGAAAGCCGCAATAAAAGGTGGATAAAGGGAATTCCGGGTCGGATTTTTCCTCGTGAAGTGTTCCTTTGTTATATACAAGAAGATCTCCTTTTCTGGCTGAGTGCTTTGTCCCATCAATCGTGAACGAACCCTGACCCTCATTAACGTAAATAATCTCATGTAAATCGTCATGTTTGTGGGTCGGAAAACTCCAATGCGGATTGTCTGCCAACTTCCCTACATAAATAATAATGCAATCTTGATCTTCATGTAGTCGGTGGGGCTCATGGCGTGTATTCATTAATGTCTTCCCTTCAAGATTCTGTGGTGAAATGACAACATACATAATGTTTTGGATGAAGATCACAACAACCTTGATTGTCGCCTAGCATGTCTAACAGTACAATTTCACTATTCAATAATATGTACTATATATCGAATTGAAGGGATGTGAAAGCAAAATTTGTTAAGAATGGAATCTATTTAAGAAAATGAAACGCTTGCAACATTAGAGAGAATTGTGAGGGCTTATTTTTGACTAGAAAAAGAGAAAATTTACTTATTTTAACACTTACCTTAGTTAGCTTTGTATTGGGAACAACCGAATATGTGATTGTAGGCGTATTGAAGGAAATCGAAACCTATCTGAAAGTATCGCTGGCTGCCGCAGGTGCGCTCGTATCGGGCTTCGCCATTGCCTATGCGATCGGAACACCGTTTGCTGTTGCTTTCTTGGCCAAAATTCCTCGAAGAAACTCCATTTTAATTGGGTTTGCAGTCGTGCTTGCCTTAAACGTACTTACCATGTTCTCAACGACGTTCTATTCCTTGATGGTTATTCGGATCGTTTCAGCTGTTGCATGCGGACTTACGATATCGCTTTCGATCTCGATTGCAAGCGACGCAGTTAACCGGGAACGAAGAGGGGAAGCGATCGCCTGGATACTGGGCGGATTTTCCATCGCCAATGTGCTTGGCGTCCCGCTCGGAACCTTCATTGGACAGCATCTGAACTGGTCCATGACGTTTGTTGTTACGGCATGCATCGGGGTCGTGCCATTCATATTCATGTTCCGGATTCTTCCGCGACAAACAACGACCATTGCCGGTTCATTCAGTGATCAGATGGCGCTATTTATGAAGCCGCGTATATTGCTGGCCTGCTTGATTCCGGTTCTTGGAAACAGTTGTATTTTTGTAATCTTTACGTATATCACTCCGTTACTGGGACAGTCCATGGGTATACCTACACGTTGGATTAGCGCTGTACTCCTCATATACGGTGCCTGCAGCATACTAAGCAATTGGATTGGTGCCAAAATAGCCAAAGGAGATTTCTTGCCCAAGCTCAAGTGGCTTTTCGTCATTCAAGCTGCAATCTTTTTGGGACTCAGCTTCACTGTGTCTCATCTATGGCTGGGCTTGGCGTTCCTGTTCCTGATCGGTTGCCTGTCATCATCCATGAGCGCAGCGTCCCAGCTCTATCTGTTCGACGTCTCCGGAGCGATCGCGCCGAATTCCAGACCGTTCGCGTCCACGCTGCTGCCCGTGGCGGCAAACGTGGGGATAGCCATCGGTTCCGGAGTTGGCGGACTTGCTGTCAGTTTAGGGGGTGTGAAGTGGGTACCACCAGTAGCTGTGATCCTAGCTCTGATGGCTTTTGGGATCACAGCGATCTGCCAGCGATCCATTCAATTGAAACCGGAAGCAGCCACCGCTCCTATAGTAGACTACTCGATTCCAAGTACTAATTAGTAAATCCTGAAGGCTGCTTCTTCGCTCCATAAGTGTGAATTTTCATTGAGGTAGCAAATTGAAACGACATAATCATACATGTTCGAGCACGGAAAGCCGCTAATTTTAGCGGCTTTTTTGTTTTTTTGGATACATTTCTTGCCCAAAAATTACAGTAGAAATGAGATGAACAGCACCCTTTTCCCATCGATCATTTTATTGTTCAAAAACAGAAGTGAAAAGAAAGTATTCAAAAAACGGTTGACGAAGGGAGATATCCTGTATAGAATGAAGCCGTGATTTAGTAAATTAGTAATTTAGTAAATTACTAAATGAAAAGTTGATGGATAGGAGGGGGAAAATGAAAGAAGCCGTTGCTTTATGATGGAATGAATAGGGAACGGCTGCGCACGTTAGCAAAAATCTTAAAGGATATGGGGTATTAAAATGTTTGCCAATCCATATGTTCGAACAATTATCCTTTCCCGAGTTCTATTGCAGCTCGGAATCTGGATCCGGAATTATGCCGTTCTTCTTTATGTTTCAGAATTGACGCATAATAATCCCGTTGATATTTCACTGATTTCCGTAGCGGAATTCTCACCGATCTTTATATTTGGCCTGATTGGCGGTACCTTTGCCGACCGATGGCGGCCGAAAAAAACAATGGTATGGAGCGATTTATTCTCAGGTTTGTCCGTTGGTGTTGTATTGCTTGCGGTCATGAATGGTGGCTGGATTGCACTTCTGATTGGATCATTCGTTTCTGCCAGCTTGTCACAGTTTTCTCAGCCTTCGGCGATGAAACTGTACAAACGGCATGTACCAGCCGAACAATTGCAGGGTGTCATGGCCATGTCGCAAACGCTTGTTGCTGTTTTTATGGTTTTGGGGCCGGTCATCGGCACGTTTATTTTCATTAAGTTTGGCATTAGCGTATCCCTCATCCTGACAGCAGTTATGTTTCTGGGCTCTTCGCTCGTATTATTATCGCTTCCCCGAGATGTAGAGGAGGAGAAATCAGGTAATAGTGGCGGCTTCCTTAAAGAGCTCACGGATGGCCTGCGTTATATCGGGGCGAATAAATCCTTAAGAACACTTGGATTAACCTTCTCGGCAGTTGGTTTGGCATCAGGACTAACTCAACCGCTTCAGCTCTTTCTTGTCATTGAAAATTTGGGTCAGGACAAAGAGTTCTTACAATGGCTGGTGATGGCGAATGGGGCGGCCATGTTGGTCGGAGGTGCTGTGATCATGGCGATCGCTAAAAAAGTAAAGCCACAGTTATTGCTTTTAGTCGGCTTACTTGTTAGTGCGATCTGTACGGTTGGAATGGGCGCATCAACACAAATTTGGTTAACCATTATTCTGCTCGTCATCAGCGGTTTGTTCTTCCCGTGTATTCAGGGGGGAATTCAGACGCTTCTTGTGCGGAATACGGAAGGGGCATTTATTGGCCGGGTATCTGGAGCGATCATGCCGATTTTTATGGGAATGATGGTGATTGGCATGCTTACTTCAGGATATCTCAAGGATACGTTTTCCCTGCTAAGTGTATTTATAGCGAGTGGTGTTTTTGTGATTATTGGTGCGCTACTATTGCTCCCTATTGTCATTGAAAGGAGAAGTAAAGCCGAGGAAACTCCATCATCATGACGGAAAGGGAATCGAAACGATAAGGAGAGAGAGATATGGATATGAATAAGCGCAGGGAGCTACTGGAGGAATACAAGCAGATCAAGACATACATGGGTGTAGCCCAAATTAAAAACAAAGAAAACGGTAAAATCTATATCGACAGCTATCCCAACTTGAAAAACAAATGGTTTACGCTGCAGATGCAACTGGATCAAGGAAGATTTGCAAATGCCGAGTTACAAAAAGAGTGGAGAGAATTCGGAGAAGACGCATTCACTTATGAGGTACTGGAACAGAAGGACATCGATAAGGTGACGGATATACGTTGGGAACAAAAACAAATCCTGAAGCCGTGGCTTCAGAAGTTACAACCTTACGGAGACAAGGGCTATAATAGACCTCCACAGAATTAAAATAATGTAACAGGAAACGAATTTGACTAACAGTGAAAATCAAGATAAGATGAAACCGTCGTTTAGTAAATTAGTAAAAAGGTAAACGGAATGAGGGAATGTAATTGAAAATACCTACAACGTTAAAACATAAACCTGTTATCGTCTCGGATAATTATGAAAAGGTTGATGGCCGAATGGCCGGAAACACGGACGCAAAAGGTCTTTCCCTGGGATTGGCCCAGTGGAACGATAGAGGAAAGGTTGATATTTCAGCGAAAGTATGGAGATACACTGGAGAAAAGTGGTCCAGACAATCTGAGGAACTGCCTCTCCATCGCGTGCTGGATTTGTCCATTCTGATCTGTCGGTCTTTGGAACATTTTCGCGAGGCCTATAGATATGAGAATTTATATGACCCAGAGCAGCCTGTCATCGATCGTGTTGGCCTGCAAGGGGATGCAATGTCCGTGGAGATCTGTACGGACAATGAGAGAATAAATGAAGATATTAAGCTGTTCAGCCAAGCTCTGAGTGATGACGATGAAATGATTGGCGAGCGTTTGCGCACATTATCCAAAATATTAAAGGATATGGGTTATTAACAGGAAAACGTCATTGCTGAAGTGGATTGAGCAAAAAGAGCCTAAACGTCTATAGACGTTTAGGCTCTTTTTTTGTGAGTTAAATATAACGTAATTAGTTAGCAATGAAATTTCCCATTCTCTTGCTTTGATGAATCTCTTCCGTTCCAGCATCGAGAGCAGTCCTGTAATATGCACGTTTATGTTCAATAACTTCCATGGTCTTTCTAAGTTCTTCCATTTGCGCTTCTACACTGGCCTTGCGTTCGGTGAACATGTCATATCGCTCCTGCAAGGTGGAGTCCCCCTCGGAACACCATGCAATAAAATCTTTGATATCCTTGATCGGCATCCCGGTAGCTTTCAGACATTGAATGATCTTTAAAAAATCGATGTCTGATTCTTTGAAGTTTCGTGCTCCGCCAGGGGTACGCTCTACAAAGGGCATGAGTCCTTCCTTGTCATAGTAGCGCAATGTATATACGGTTAGATTCAATTCTTTAGCAACCTCGCTAATTGAATACGTCATTTATTTTCCCCTTTTCGTACTAATATAGACTTCGAGCTAACTCTAGGATTATCTTTTGGGATTCTACCACGCAGGCTGCAGGATGTCAAAATTTCAAAAGACATTTGACCTAGAGTTAACTAGAGGGATTAAGATAGTTTTGCAAGAGAAAAGGAAGAATGACAATCTTAGGAGGTTTTATGATGATAACTGCTAAAGCACGAGCTGTTGACGGTCCGCACCAATCATTCCGGGCGGCTGAGATTAAACGACGCGATTTGGATTTGCACGATGTCCTGATCGAGATTAAATATGCCGGCATTTGCCATTCTGACATCCATACTGCTCACGGCGAATGGGGCCCCGTAAACTATCCGCTCGTACCTGGACATGAGATCGCAGGAATTGTTACAGATGTGGGAGCCGAAGTTTCAAAGTACAAAGTTGGTGACCGAGTAGGAGTTGGATGCATGGTTGACTCCTGTGGCGAATGTGAGAACTGCCGCCAAGGAGAAGAGCAGTATTGTCTCAAAGGAAATGTTCCCACCTACGCGGGTGTTGATAAGTACGGCGAACCTACACAAGGTGGATACTCCACTCACATCGTCGTAACTGAGGAGTTCATCGTTCGTATTCCGGATAACATCGAGCTGGATGTCGCTGCACCTCTTCTATGTGCAGGTATTACAACATACTCGCCGCTGAATCATTGGGGAGCGGGACCAGGTAAAAAAGTAGCGGTTGTAGGTCTGGGCGGTCTGGGTCATATGGCTGTCAAAATTGCACATGCCATGGGGGCAGAAGTAACTGTTCTGTCACAATCATTGAAGAAAAAAGAGGATGGTTTGCAATTCGGGGCAGATCATTACTATGCCACAAGTGAACCAGATACGTTCAAAAAACTCGCCGGGTCTTTTGATCTGATTATTAACACGGTAAGTGCAAATATCGACATCAATGCATACTTCTCACTGCTCACTCTGGATGGCACGTTGGTTAATGTGGGTGCTCCTGGGGAGCCGTTGGCAGTAAATGTGATGTCCCTCATCGGTCACCGTCGTTCATTTGCAGGTTCAATGATCGGTGGCATCCGTGAGACTCAGGAAATGCTTGATTTCTGTGCAGAACATAGTATTGTTCCTATGATCGAAGTCATTTCAGCTGACCAAATTGACGAAGCATACAAACGTGTATTAGCTTCTGATGTGAAGTACAGATTCGTAATTGACACTAGCACAATTTAAATTGTTTTAAAGTTGTCGGTAAAGACATTTACCATTTGATCTATACCTAGAAATTAGAAAATCCAATCGCTCATAACATTGCGATTGGATTTTCTTCGTTTATGATGAAGGAGACTGAGTGAAAGGATTAGAAAGAGGAGCTGTCGTATTAGTCTGAAACGACGAATCCATCAAAGTTCTCAGGACCTACACGGATCGTACCCAGCAAGTTGGAGCTTACGAATGCAGTGTATGTCAATTGAGGGGTAATTGGCGGATTGAAATCATCCGCAGAGAACGTAATGATTTGAGGAGCCAAAAGACTCAAATCAAATGTTGAAGTTGCTGAGTAAATTACAGGGTCAGTCGACAAGGTACCTCTTACAATGGTGATCGTTATTCCGACAAGAGCTAATGGTAATTGTACAGAAACCGTTCCTTTAAATTGAACTCTAGGGTTAGTACCTGCACCTGCTGTTTGAAGACCAATTTGTCCAAACAATTGCGGCGCGTTGATTACCAGAATCGGAATAGCAATCGAGTTAGCCAAACTTGCGTTTTGCGATGTTCTTGCATCAAGAAAAGTTGTCATTGAATCTACCTCCTAATGAGTGGGATAGGATAATATATTCAAAGGTTACTAGTATGCTTGGACTTCTGAATATAATCAAAAAAAAGGCATCTTAACTAACGGGCAGAATCGTTCCAAGTATGGTAATGTAATGAGCATGAAATATGACCATTTGAGGGGGATTGGAATCAATCCATTTTACAGCAAGCGCAAATTCTCGATCAAGTCATCCAATCCAAGTTGACTCATTCTACTACCCAGACCCTTTCACTTTTGGATTGTTCATGTGGTATAGGTACACAAGCAATCGGACTGGCGAAATACGGGTATAACGTAAGTGCGACTGACGTAAGTCCTGATTCCGTAAAAAGAGCTGAGAAAGAAGCCGCATCTCGCGGAGTTAACATAAACTTTGGGGTAGCCGACTTTCGCTCGTTGGATACAGATCTAACGGGAGTTTTTGATATCGTTCTATCCGCAGACAATGCTATTCCACATCTACTTACAGACGGAGATTTACATAAGGCCTTTCAAAATATATATACAAAGCTTAATCGGAATGGCTTGTTCATTGCTACTATAAGAGACTATGATGCATTGGTAAAAGAGAGACCATCAACCACGCAGCCGCGTGTTTTAGATAAGGGGAAGAGGGTTGTTTTTCAGGTATGGGACTGGGCCGACGATGGGAAAACGTATACGACAAACCAATTTATTGTGCAAGAAATGAATGGTGAATGGAAAACAAAACATAATAGCACACCGTACAGAGCATTGTTGCGAGAAGAGATGAACAACGTATTAAGGGCGACTGGTTTTATGGATGTAGAGTGGCATTTCCCTGCGGACACAGGTTATTACCAGCCTATAGTGACAGCTCGAAAATTGTAAGTGTATACTATAAAAAAGGAACGAAGCAGCCTCGATAAGAAGCTTGCATTCGTTCCTTTTTTTGAGTAAATCAATACCATTAACCGACTTGAACCGTTGGGCGTATGATCATTTCGTTAATTGCTACATCCGATGGTTGCTCAATTGCAAATGCGATTGCACGTGCGATGTTATCGGCATCAATAGCGGATTTGTAGAACTCATCTAAACCTGCTTTGGACTCAGGATCACTTGTCGTTTCCACTAACTCGCTGGTGACAGCGCCTGGAGAAATATTAGTAACTCTGATATTGGTGCCGCTCATGGCTTCTTCCTGACGCAAGCCTTCGGAGATTGCTGTAACGGCATGCTTTGTTCCACAGTATACAGTTCCACCCGGATATATGTTATGTCCAGCAACAGAGGAAAGGTTCAAAATATGACCCGATTTCTGTTCTCTCATGGACGGAAGAACCGCTGCAATAGCATAGAGGACACCTTTAATGTTTACATCGATCATGTTGTCCCATTCATCAATTTTTTTCTTGAAAAGAAAGGCTTGAGGCATGATTCCTGCATTGTTGATTAGAACATCGATTTTACCAAATTCGCTTAGTGCATACTTAGCCAAGTCTTCCATTTGAGTTTGCGAAGTCACATCTGTTGGTTTGATAATAGCGTGACCGCCATTGTTCTGAATTTCTTTTTGTAATTGTACTAAACGCTCTTCCCGACGAGCTGCTAATACCAGTTTGGCACCTTTTGAAGCAAGAACTTTCGCGGTAGCTTCTCCAATTCCACTGGATGCTCCCGTAAGAATTATAACTTTACCCTCAATATTAGACATATTCAGTTCATTCCTTTCATTTGGATCAGATTCTTTCCTTAGAGCGCGTCGTACCACTCATCATTCACAGGTTCTAACCATTCGGTTTGTCCAGGTGTCATAGCCAAATGCACAAACCAACTATCGGCTGTTGCCCCATGCCAGTGCTTCACGTTAGGAGGAATATTTACAACATCTCCGGTTTTAAGCAATCGTGCGGGTTTACCTTCTTCCTGGTACCAGCCTTCACCACCTGTAACAAGTAACACTTGACCTACAGCATGCGAATGCCAATTATTGCGTGCTCCTGGCGCGAAAGTGACATTTCCAATGCTAGTGTTAAGTGGAGTTTCATCTGTAAAGACCATCTCCAGATACGCATCTCCAATAAAATTGGCTTCTACTTTCTTTCCGAGTGGGAAGATGGTGCTGTTACTCAAATGTTCGTTTGTCATAATGGTTCCCTACTTTCTTTTTTATTTATAAATATCTTTTGCAATATTGAACGCAGACCATGCCTTCGGCCAGCCCACATAGAAGGAAAGATGAGTAATCATTTCAGACACTTCATTACGAGTTACTCCATTTTCCTTTGCTTTGTGAAGGTGTGGGGTTAATTGTTCGAAATTTCCACCGGCAATAAGTGCAGAGACGGTAATCATACTGCGATCACGACTAGATAATTCTTCTACTCTTGACCATACCTGGCCAAACAGAATATCATCATTCAACTCTGCAAATTTCGGGGCAAACTCACCTAATATATCTCTTCCAGCAGTTTGTTTTTTTTCCATAGCTATGTGATCCTCCATTCGTAATTCGGTTGAGAGTTATTTAGAATTTCCTTCTACTCGATAAGTCATCCACAATCCGTTATGTTCCATTTGTTCGACTCTTATCAATTCAAAATGAACGGGAAAGGTTTCTTTGGAACTTGAACCCTTCTCAAAGATGGTCAAAGCCGGAGAGCTTGCCTCTGCAAAAGGAACGAATACGAGACTTAACTCATCGATCAAACCTTCATTCAGGAAAGAACCATTTAAGACACCGCCGCCTTCAAGCAATAATCGATCGATGGAGAACAATGCTTTCAGTTTTTTTACAACCGTCACAACATTAAGCTCTTTCGTTCCACCAAAGATATAAGAGATGCCCAATTCCTGTAGATATGCGAGATAAGCATCGGGCACTTGTTCAGTCAGCACCTCAATAATGTGATCCTTTGTTCTGTTGCCATTCTCTTCGGATATATAGTTATGGGTCCAAGCCAATTTGCCGTGTGGATCTACGGCGATGGCATAAGTTCCAATGTCTTGCTGCGCAACATAATCCGTTCGAGGAATCGGGGACTGTTTCTCTTGATTGGGTGGAGGAATATATTCATGTGCAAAATGTTCTTGCATCGTGACTCGTCCGCACATCCAAGCATTACACTCGTAGCGGTCATGGATACGTTCATACTCTTTAATGAAGTAGGTTGACCGATCATCTTCCAGAAAATCGCCGATAATTTTGCCATCTATTGAACTAAGCATATGACAAATCGTATAGGGTCTGTCCATCGTAGCATCTCCTTTCGACATGAATGGATTGCAGGGGGAAAAGTGAATATTATTCATTACTGTAGTATTACTTTGATGTGTAATTAAATTTACATTAATACAATAATGAACATCTATCTATTATTATATAAGAGAGAATCGTAGAATCAATTGTTAGATTCATTAAATTTGTTCATTAATAAACATAGAGGTGTGGATTGTAAATAAACGTCAAGATAGTATGTACAAAACGTTTTTGAGTTGCCTTGTATTTCAACCTGTTTCGTCTCACTTAATTTATGTTGCAAACTCTACAAAATTAGAGTAGATTAAGAACATAATAAATGTTGTATTTGCAACAAAAAAACTGAAGTGTTTTCAAATAAGTAATTGATTCATATAAGGAGAGATACATCACAATGACCGTGGAAATAAGAGCATGCAGTCGCGAGGATTTACAAAAACTACAAGAAATAAGTATAGAAACATTCAACGATACATTCAAAGATCAGAATTCCCCTGACAATATGAGAGCCTATCTGGAAAGAGCATTTAACGCTAAACAGTTGGAAGATGAACTGTCTAATAGCTGCTCAGACATCTTTTTCGTCTATTACAATAAGGAACTTGCCGGATATCTAAAGGTGAACAGAGAGGGCGCCCAATCCGAACAAATGAGTGATGCTTCACTAGAAATTGAGAGAATTTATATCAGGAAAAAATTCCAAATGCATGGACTGGGTAAATATCTGCTAAATAAAGCGATGGAGACCGCATTGGAGCACAAAAAGAAGGAAGTCTGGCTTGGCGTATGGGAAAAGAATGACAATGCCATTGCTTTTTACAAGAAGATGGGGTTTGTTCAGACTGGCTCACACTCTTTTTACATGGGGGATGAGGAACAAATCGATTTTATCATGGTCAAGACACTCTAGTAATCGTACCGATCCTAAAAAATGTACAGATTGTTTAAACGTTGCTTACTATTAGATATGGTCAATGCATGTGAATGGTCGTATATTAATACTATGTGGGCCATGTGCATGAACACAGATCCACTATGTGTATTGATAACGATTCTACATAGAAGGACGGGGAAATATGGACTTTAAACCGCTTGCTTCATTTATTGATCGCATCACATCATGGAGAATTCCGTGGGCAGAGGTCCTTGTGATGCATCAAAATGATACCGTTTTCCGTTACCGGAATGGTTACGCTAATCTGGAGGAGCAAACGCCCATCGGCGATGGGGCGATCTTCAATCTCTACTCCATGACGAAAATTATGACCTGTGTGGCAGCGCTTCAACTTGTAGAGAGAGGGCAAATGCTGCTGAGCGATCCGTTATCTGACTATCTGCCGGAATATGCCGAGATGGCGGTGAAGAAAACATTATCGAGCGGCGAGGTCAGATTGGAAAAAGCGACAATGGCGATTACAGTACGTGACTTGTTTACGATGACTGCCGGGTTCTCCTATGATGTTGGCTCGCCAAGCATTCAGGAAGCTGTGAAGAGCACCAACGGAACATTACCGACAAGAGAATTTGCGAAAGCGCTCGCCAAGGAACCACTTCTGTTTGAGCCAGGTACGCATTGGAACTATAGCATGTGTCACGATGTGCTCGGAGCTTTGGTGGAGGTTGTGAGTGGTAGACGTTTTGGTAAATATCTGCAAGAAGAAATTATCGGACCGCTAGGTATGAACGATACGGGATTCGACCTGAACGATGAACAGCAGACCCGTCTGATTCCCCAGTATGCTTACAATGATGAGCTTGAAAAAGCCGTACGAATGGACGGAAACGGATTCCGGGTAGGAACGGATTTGGAGAGCGGCGGTGCCGGGTTGTTGTCCACCGTTAGCGATTATGCACTGTTCCTGAACGCTCTGACTGGACGCGGGACCAGTCCGCAAGGCGTGCGCATTCTGTCACAGGCATCAATTGAGCTGATGCGCACAGACCATCTGAACGATCTGACCCGTGATGATTACTCCTGGGATCATATGGGAGGGTATAGTTATGGACTGGGTGTGCGCACGCATATCTCCAAAGCGGGCAGCGGTTCGTTAAGCCCACTTGGTGAATTTGGATGGAGTGGTGCTGCCGGCTGCATGGCCATCATTGATCCAGATTCTGAACTCACGGTCATGTATGCGCAGCATCTGCTGAACAATCAGGAGCCTTATGTTCATCGCCGCTTGCGTAATGTCGTTTACTCCTGTTTGTAATGCGGGAGTGGATTCTGACGAGGCATTTGCTTAATTCAACGACTTGATGTTGAGTATTCGTACAATTGGAAACAAACAGGGACGCGAGCAATGTCGCGCCCCTGTTATTATTTTTTCCTTTTCTTTTTGAACTAAGGTTCCAGGGTATTTGAGAACTTTCGAGAGGTTACGCGATTAACCATATAAATACCGATGGATACAAAGAGCAATGCAATTAGGTTTTTGAATTCCAAAATCGTTTCTCCCAAAAATAACGCCGATAGCAATGCACCAAAGACAGGGATAAGGAAGTTATACACAGATACTTTCCCCACTTTGTTGTATTTCAGAAGTAGATTCCATAAGCAGAATGCAGCTGATGAAAGTAAAACTAAATAAATCAAGATACCCGTTGATTCGAGTGTAAAATGTGTAACCCGGCCGCCAAGCAGGAGTCCCAGTATGGTGAGTGCCAGTCCGCCTACAAACAGGCTAACTCCAGTAATAACGAGGACGTCGATGGAGCCTGTCAAGTGCTTTGCGTAGATGGCCGTAATGGAAAAAATAAGAGCCGCCATAATAACGAAACCTTCACCTGTGAGAGAGAAGGAGAATTCCAGCAGATTGGAGTGGAAATTCACAATAATTACGCCAATAAATCCTAGCAAACAGCCGACTATTTTATTTTTGCTCAGTTTATCATTTTTATATAAAAAATGAGCTAGAACAACACTGAAAAAGGTCGTTGTCGCATTCATAATCGAACCTTTGACACCTGTCGTATTGGCTACACCCACATAAAAAAACATATACTGCAGACCCGTTTGGAACATGCCAAGCAATATTAAGCTTGAAAATTGTCGTCCAGACAGTTCAAATTTCCGTTTACTAATGACACGAAACAGGAATAGAAGCAGTAATCCTGCTAAAATAAATCGATAACCCGCAAATACAAATTTGGATGGAATATCTTCTGCCAAGATATCAAAAGCACTATATCCAAGCTTAATAAACGGGTAGGCACTCCCCCATAACAAGCAACATAAACTTGCAACTAGTGTCACAAATAAAGGATCACTAAACTTGTTCGGGTTCTCCAATGCTTTTATTTCATTCACTTTCAATCTTCTCCTCGCATGATATGTAAATGTGTACGGGCTGATCGCACCTCACTGACCATATCACAAACTGCGAGTAGCTGTAACAAAAAAAATGAAATTCCGTTTCATAACAAGACTAAGAGGTTATAATTAACGCTGTGAAACTGGATTGACTCGCCATTTAATGATACGGATATCACTTTTTCTGCTGCATGAACGGAGGAAAGCCCTGAGGTAAGTAAACATAAGGACAGAATTGAAGCCGTGATTTTTTTCACTTGCATGTAAGCTCCTTATTGTGAATTGATAAAGCGTGAGGATTATTTTAGGACAGCGCGATAATGCCGTTGAAGTTTAGATAATAACTGCCGTTCCGCTGACAGCGACCATGAGCATACCTTGACGAACAACTTCGTAGTTCAGATCCACACCGATTACGCCATTGGCTCCCATCTTTGCGGCTTGCTCGGTCATCTCTTCAAAGGCAGCGTCTCTTGCTTCTCTTAGCTTGTTCTCATAGGTACGAGAACGGCCGCCTACAAGATCTCTAAATGAAGCGAGAAAGTCTCTCCCGACATTGGCAGCGATGATGACCTCACCGGTTACAACGCCGATATACTGTCTAACCGGGGAACCTTCAATTACTGCTGTTGTTGTAATAATCAAATGTTTTCCTCCTAAAATAAAATAGATTTGTCGCGAATCAGATTTCTCATTTCCTATGCTAACAGCGTTACTGAAACAGAGCCTAAACGAGTTGCTGAACAATCGTTTAAGTTTGCCCAAGCCGTTTAGGTTCTGTTAATGTGAGTATGCTACTATGAAATGGGTGAAAACGATGACCAATCAAACGGATATTAAAATTGCAATTGTCGACGACGAACCCTCGATTGTCACCATGCTGCAAATGGTGCTTCGCAGGGCAGGGTTTCATCAGCTGTACGATGCTTCCACCTGTGCGGAAGCTCTCGATCTGGTACAGCGCGTTGCCCCGGATATTGTCCTGCTCGACATCACGCTCCCGGACGGGAGTGGTCTGGAGCTTTGTTCCAAGCTCCGTGAATACGGAAATCCGCATATTTTGTTTCTGACGGCTAAGGCATCCGATCTCGATGTGCTGAGAGGATTCGCCATGGGCGGGGACGATTATATTACCAAGCCCTTCAATCCTTTGGAGGTAGCTGCAAGAATTCAGGCGCGCATACGCCGTTTAGAGCCTGAAGCTCCAACTGTGAGTCAGTTGAAACGCCCTGAACCAGGGGTTTACCGATTCGGACGCTTCACCGTGAATGAGGCGGAGGGCGAGTTAATCGTGGAGGGACAACCTGTCCCTTGTCCTGCACAGGTTTTCCATCTGCTACTGCATTTCTGCAAGTTTCCGGGAGTCGTATTTTCCAAAACACAGCTCTATGATCAGGTGTGGGGGATCAACGGACAGGGAGATGACTCGACGGTAATGGTACATATTCGGCGCATACGAGAGAAGATCGAGATCGATCCAGGAAATCCAAAGCTGCTGCTGACCGTACGCGGGCTCGGCTACAAGCTGTCAAAGGAGTTTCAGGAGCAATGAAGATACAACAGCGCATGACATTTCACTTCACGTATCAATTGATCTTTTATGCCCTGATCATTCTGGCGATTACTCTCATTGCTTGCATTATATTCTTTCAAAACACGACCAATAGTGAGTTGCGCAGGAACTTTCCGGTGGGTGCCTTACAACTGATTGCTCAAGAAGCTTCTTCAAAAGACGGGACCATTCAAATCTCCCCCAAGTGGGATAAGCTCATTGAGGAAAAAGGAATGTGGATGCAGGTTGTAAATGCCGAAGGAGGGGTCATTTACGAAGTAAATACAGATACGCATGATGGGCTGTCGCCATCATACTCAATCGCCCAACTGCTCGATATTCAGGAGACACGGACACTTGGGACGTATGCTGTTCAAACTCATCTGAACTTTGCCTTTAATGTGCCGGTTCTGTATATCCTTGGCTACCAAAGTTCTGACCTTAATCAGCTCAAGGCCTGGTTCGACGAATACGGGCAGCAAGGCATGGTATCTAGCGAAAAGCTTTCCTTTCTGGATCAGCGACTGCGTGAAACCGGCAGTTATCTCCAGGTAATTAATTCCACGGGTCATACCGAACAAGCCATCGGTGATGGAACGTATTTGCAGAAGGGATACCGTCCACTGGACATTCTGGCAATCCAGCAATCGCCCAGCAACTATGATACCAATATAGTCGCCCATCGGGACCAGCGTAGTGGAATGACCTGGATTCTTTATACGCCCAATCCAGCGGGTGGCCCTTTGAAACATCCAGCGATGGATACGGCAACGCGCAGACTTATGTGGTTTGCAGGTCTAGCTCTTCTCTTGGCAGTACCCTTATCGATTTGGCATGGCTACCGTTACGGTCAGCCGCTGATTTTGTTCGCAGGCTGGTTCGAACGTATGGGGCGGGGGCAGTACGATCAGGTACTTACCGCCAAGGACAAACGCAAGATATTCCGCTCCAATGGCACGATGCGAAACCGATACAGGCTCTATAAGGAAGTCATTGAATCCTTCTACCAAATGGCTGATCAATTGGCCCAAACCGAGAAGGAGCGCGAGCGGCTGGAGAAAGATCAAAGAGAATGGATGTCAGGAATTTCACATGATCTGCGCACACCTCTGTCCACCATTCAAGGGTATGGATATATGCTGGAGAGTTTACCGGAACAATGGAGCCGAGAAGAGATGCGTACCATGGGGGCGACGATCCGGGAAAAAGGGGATTATATGCTTGAGCTGATCTCTGACTTTTCCATGATTCATCAGCTTAAGCAGGGCGATTCGATTATGGAGATTCGAAAAATCGATTTGGTTGAACTGGTGCGCTGCTCCGTGCTGAAGTATGTCAATGACGCTACGCTGTCTGAATACCAGTTTCACTATGTTGGGGAGGAGCGTCCCTTGTGGGTACAGGCTGATGAAACCTGGCTGCTGCGGTTAATGGATAACTTGCTGTCCAACGCCGTGAAGCATAACCCGCCAGGCGTTAACGTCACCGTCTCCATCGGCAGAATGAACAATAAGGCATGTATACGCGTATTTGATAATGGGAAAGGGATGGATGAGGAAACGCTGCAGCATTTGTTCAATCGTTATTATCGGGGAACAAATACAGAGGAATCGACGGCAGGTTCTGGACTAGGGATGAGTATCGCCAAAACGATCGTGGAAGCACACGGCGGAGAAATTCATGTACAATCCAAAGTGCGGCAAGGTACGAAAATTGAGATCTTGTTACCCTGTTGAAATGTTTACTGTCTTAAAAAGGCGATTACTGAAAAAAAGCAGCCCAACCTCATTTGAGGGCAGGTTGCTTTTTCTGTTGGCTTCAACATCTGTGGTACATAACATGTTCACGACAGTGATCTGGTTGAGGAGAGCCATGTTTCTATAGGGATTAATATTATTTGAATCAAAAAAGAACCTGGGTAATTATCCCAAGTTCTTCGATATTGTATATAAACAAACACAATGATATAATCAGATTACATTTCTTTTGACATCGAAGACATAAATATCTTATCTTATATTTAAATCTTATCATGGCGGTAAACTCTTTGTCAAATGTTTTTTTCTCAATTTATTAGTTAGGGGAGATTCGGAATGAGTTCTTTGGTTATCGGGTTTCATGAAATGGAAAAATTGCAGCTTGCACTCGTTGGTGGAAAAGGATTAAATCTAGCGAAGTTATCAAAGATTGAAGGAATTTACGTCCCTGAAGGATTTTGTGTTACAACCGTTGGATATCAGAAAGCCATTGAACAAAATGAAATGTATCATGCTTTACTGGATCAATTAACCTTGTTGAAAGTAGAAGAACGAGAGCAAATTGGTGAAATCAGCAGGAAGATCAGGGAACTTATTCTGGGCGCAGACATTCCAGTCGATGTTGAAAAAGAAGTTGCTCATTATCTCTCCACATTTGGAGAGGGCCGTGCGTATGCAGTGCGTTCCAGTGCGACCGCTGAAGATTTACCACATGCCTCTTTTGCGGGTCAACAAGACACCTACTTAAATATCATTGGGAAAGAATCAATTATGCATCATATCAGCAAATGTTGGGCTTCCCTGTTTACCGATCGCGCGGTAATTTACCGTATGCAAAATGGATTTGACCATGGTCAGGTTTATTTGTCCGTTATCATTCAAAAGATGATCTTCCCAACGGCTTCAGGGATTTTATTTACGGCTGATCCGATCACATCCAACCGGAAACTGCTTTCTATCGACGCCAGTTTTGGACTTGGTGAGGCGCTGGTGTCCGGCTTGGTATCTGCTGATTGTTATAAAGTACGGGAAGGTGAAATTGTCGATAAGAGGATAGCCGTCAAAACGTTGGGTATCTATGGACGGAAAGAAGGTGGAACGTATACACATCAGATCGATCCCGTGCTGCAAAAGACGCAAACACTTAACGATCAACAAATTTTAGAACTGGCACGGATAGGAAGACAGATCGAAGCTCATTTTGGTTTCCCGCAAGATATTGAATGGTGTTTGGCGGATGATATGTTTTATATTGTCCAAAGTCGGCCAATCACAACGTTATACCCGATCCCTGAAGCGAGTGACCAAGAAAATCATGTGTACCTATCTGTGGGTCATCAACAAATGATGACTGATCCCATGAAACCGCTGGGCTTATCTTTCTTTCTATTAACGACTCCGGCACCCATGCGTATAGCTGGTGGAAGATTGTTTGTTGATATTACGCCTAGGCTAGCTTCGCCTGTCATGAGAGAAAACTTCATAAATACCATGGGACAATCCGATCCGCTCCTTAAGGACGCACTTACAACTGTAATCGAGCGCGGGAATTTCATAAAATCGTTACCTGTTGATCAGCCAGCACCAACTCCGCGTAATCACCATAAACCGAGCGCGTCTGAGGGTTTTCAAGCACATATTGAAAATGAATCGACTATCGTCTTTGAATTGATTACAAGCAATCAAGCCTCAGTAGAAGAGCTAAAACGTAACATCCAAAATAAGTCTGGATTGGATTTGTTTGATTTTATCCTTGAAGATCTGCAAGAATTGAAGAGATTTCTATCTGACCCACGAAGTTCAAATGTATTTATGACTGCCATGAATGCTTCAGCATGGATCAATGAAAACATGAAAGAGTGGTTGGGTGAGAAAAATGCAGCAGATACGCTGTCTCAATCTGTACCTAACAATATCACTTCGGAAATGGGTCTGGCATTACTGGATGTTGCAGATGTGATTCGTCCGTATCCTGAAGTCATTGCTTATTTACAGCAAGTGAAAGAGGATGACTTTATGGATGAACTGGTTAAGGTTGAGGGTGGACAGGAAACAAGGGAAGCGATCCAGGATTATCTGGACAAATACGGAATGCGATGTGCCGGAGAAATCGATCTGACCAGAACCCGTTGGATTGAAAAACCCATTACACTTGTACCGTTGATTCTGGGTAACATCAGAAACTTTAAGCCTAATGCAAGCAAACGAAAATTTGAGCAGGGACGACAGGAAGCATTGAAGAAAGAAAAGGAAATATTGGATCGATTGAAGCTATTGCCTGATGGTGAACAAAAAGCCAAGGAAACGAAACGAATGATTGACCTAGTTCGCAACTTCATCGGTTATCGGGAATATCCCAAATACGGCATGATCAATCGTTACTTCGTATATAAACAGGCTTTATTGAAAGAAGCCGAACGACTTGCACAAGCCGGTGTTATTGCCGAAAAAGAGGATATATACCTTCTCACTTTTGAAGAACTTCGTGAAGTTGTACGCACCAATAAACTGGATGAGAAGATCATTACCCAACGGAAAGACGATTATAAAATCTATGAAAAGCTAACTCCACCTCGCGTGCTCACGTCTGATGGTGAAATCATTACAGGTCAGTATAAACGTGAAAATATGCCAGCCGAAGCCATTGTCGGCCTGCCTGTTTCTTCCGGAGTGATAGAGGGCCGTGCACGTGTCATCTTCAATATTGAAGATGCGGATCTGGAAGATGGAGATATACTAGTGACTCCCTATACTGATCCGAGCTGGACACCATTATTTGTTTCTATAAAAGGCCTAGTTACCGAAGTGGGTGGACTGATGACCCATGGAGCTGTGATTGCGCGTGAATATGGCTTGCCAGCCATTGTCGGAGTGGAGAAGGCAACTCATCGAATAAAAGATGGGCAGCGAATTCGGGTACATGGAACAGAAGGATATATCGAAATATTGTAAATGATACACGAATTGAGATTGTACAGCAGTGATCGCGCATCAGACCTGATGTGCGATCGTTTTTGTTTTCAAAGTCAACAACGGAAACGAATTGAACAAATTCAGTTGCTAATCAGAGCACTTAATTCTGCCTGAAAAACCTTCTCATTATTTTGATTAAAAGTAGTGAGCAGCACGGTAACAATTCCACCCCTGCTTCTTCTTGGAGCCAATTCAATCACTTCGGATAGAACATTGATTTCATCATCTGGAAACACAGGTTTGATAAACTTTATGTTATTCATGCCGGTTCCTGCGATAACATCTTCTCCATATATCCCGAGTTCCACCCAAAGTTTGAAGGACGTGCTCATCGTCTGCATACCCGAAGCAATGAGGCTGCCGAAGCGTCCTTCTTTGGCTTTTGCCTCATCTATATGCATATATTGAGGGTCATATATTTTTGCAAAATCAATAATATCTTTCTTTGACAATTGAATAGACTCTGTTCTATAGGTCTCGCCTATAACATACTCGTTAAATTTCAATGATGTACACCTCCAATATCTACTCTAATGGATAAGTTGAATTCAAGGCAAGTAGTCATTTTATGAAGATGCTAGGGCATAATAAAGCAAGTGTAATCAGGTCTCTTTCTGGTGACTTGGATAAATTTCCAGTAACAAAAGGATTGTCAAACTTAATAAAATATGATATTTTCATATCTGTAACCGGTTACACACATAGGAGTGAACGTTCATGACAACAATAAAGGATGTAGCTAAATTGGCTGGCGTTTCAGTTGCCACTGTATCAAGGGTCATTAATGAAAGAGGTTATGTTCATGCGGACACTCGTAAGAAAGTGGAGGAGGCGGTCAAGCAGCTTAACTTCTCTCCCAATGAGGTAGCCCGCTCTTTATACAAGCGTAAGTCCAAATTGATTGGCCTGCTGTTACCCGATATTGCAAACCCTTACTTTCCGCAGCTTGCACGCGGCGTAGAGGACCGGATGCAGGAGCAGGATTTCAGATTGATTTTCGGAAATAGTGATGAGGATGAACAGAAGGAAAAGGATTACATCCAGACTTTTATCCAGAATAATGTAGTCGGCGTAATCTCTTCAACGAATTACCCTCATTCTTCAATATATGAGAACTTGAAAATTCCCGTGGTGTTTCTTGACAGAACACCTCTGGACAGTCCCTCCGTATTTGCGGATGGCAGAGAGGGCGGACGTCTGGCTGCACGGGAGATCATCAAGCGTGGAAGTCGACGAATTACGGTTATGCAGGGACCGGCACATATCAAGCCTGCGCAGGATCGTTTTGAAGGCGCAATCGAGAGCATACGTCAAGCTGGTCTGGATTACCGCGTAATTCAAACGACATCCTTTTCCTTTAACGATGTTGGGTTATGGGCGGATGAGCTTTTTAGCAAGTACGGCGATACAGACGGAGTCATTGCAAGTAATGACATCGCAGCTATGGCGGTACTGCACGAGGCATTGCGCATCGGTAAAAAAGTTCCGGAGGATATGCAAATTATCGGCTTCGACGATATCCCGATGAGCAGCCTGCTATCACCAGCATTGTCGACCATTCGCCAACCGGCCTATGAGATGGGAAGGGAAGCAGCCGGTTTGCTTATCAAACTGGTGGAACAAGCTCCAATCGAAAACAAACACATACAGCTCCCGGTCAGTTTCATTGAACGGGGCACAACAAGAAAGGTGAATTCAGATGGCTAAAATATGCGTAATTGGCAGCAGCTCCATGGATTTAGTTGTTACTTCTGCAAGGCGGCCGGGGGCGGGTGAAACCGTCCTTGGCGACAGCTTCAAAACAGTTCCTGGCGGCAAAGGAGCAAATCAGGCAGTTGCTGCCGCAAGGCTGGGGGCCGATGTTTCCATGATCGGCCGGGTGGGTGATGATGCTTTTGGTACAGCCATTTTAAATAATTTCAAAGCAAATGGTGTAAATACGCAGAATGTGAAACCGGTTACACATATGGAGAGTGGTACGGCTCATATCGTGCTGGCTGAAGGTGATAATAGTATCGTGGTGGTTGAAGCGGCAAATCGCGAAGTTACACCAGCCTATGTCGATGAAGCGGCAGAAGTGATCCAACATGCAGATATTGTACTGATTCAGCAGGAAATCCCGAAGGAAACCGTTGTTCGTGTCAGCGAGATTTGCGCCCAAAGCGGAACTCCGCTGTTATTGAATCCAGCTCCAGCGAGAAAAGTACCGGATGAGGTCGTCGACAAAGCTGCTTATATCACGCCGAACGAGCATGAGGCCGAGATATTGTTTCAGGGCATGACTCCGGCAGAAGCGCTGCGCAAATATCCAAACAAGTTGTTTATTACGGAGGGCAGCAACGGAGTTCGATATTTTGACGGCGAACAGGAAATCGTTGTACCTACTTATAAGGTGGAACCAGTGGATACAACCGGAGCGGGTGATACGTTTAACGCCGCATTTGCGGTGGCTTTGGCTGAAGGCAAACCGCTACAAGACAGCATTAGATTCGCCAACCGGGCTGCATCGCTATCCGTGACCAAGTTTGGGGCACAAGGAGGCATGCCGACACGGGATGAAGTGGAGGAAAGCCTGAAATGAAGAAGCTGGGAATATTGAACAGTCACATTTCGAAGGTGTTGTCTGATTTGGGTCACACGGACATGATTGTCATCGCGGATGCTGGCCTTCCGGTTCCAGAAGGGGTCCCCAAAATCGATTTGTCCTTGAAACTGGGAACACCGAGTTTTCAAGAGATCGTGGAGCTTATTGCGGACGATATGGTCGTTGAGAAAGTGATTTTGGCAACAGAAATCAAGGCAGGGAATCCAGAAGCTATGCAGTTTATTACCGAGAAATTTGGCGATGAAGCCATTGACGTTTCCATTAATCATGAACAATTCAAGGTGTTGACCCGGAATGCCAAAGTGGTCATTCGTACGGGCGAAGCTACGCCGTATGCCAATTGCATTTTACAATCGGGCGTCATTTTCGGTTAAAAGGGGGACGGTATCATGCATATTCAGATGCAAGACATATATAAAGCTTTTGGCACCAACCAAGTGCTAAGCGGGGTGGATTTTGAACTAAAGGAAGGCGAGGTTCATGCCCTGATGGGAGAGAACGGGGCTGGAAAATCCACGCTAATGAACATTTTGATCGGTCTTCATGGGCGGGATCAGGGAACCATCTCCATTGACGGCAAAGAAACCTATTTTGCCAATCCGAAGGAAGCTGAGAAGATGGGGCTTGCTTTTATCCACCAAGAGTTAAACGTTTGGCCGGAAATGACGGTGCTTGATAATCTCTTCATAGGTAAGGAAATAACTTCGTCTTTTGGATTGCTGAATTCAAGACAAATGAAAGCGCTTGCCACTAAGCAGTTTGCCAAGCTTTCCGTACAGATTCCGCTGGATCGTCCTGCCGGGGAATGTTCTGTCGGTCAGCAGCAAATGATTGAAATTGCCAAAGCACTGATGACCGACGCCAAAGTAATCATCATGGATGAGCCCACGGCGGCGCTTACGGAGCGGGAGATTCAGAAGTTGTTCGGCGTAATCACTTCGCTTAAGGAAAATGGCGTTTCCATCGTATATATCTCGCACCGGATGGAGGAGATTTTCACCATTTGCGACCGGATTACGATCATGCGTGACGGTAAAACGGTAGATACCAAGGCGATCCCGGAGACCAGTTTTGACGAAGTTGTGCGGAAGATGGTCGGACGGGAACTTACGGAACGATATCCGGCACGCAATCCTTCGTATGGTGAAGTGGTCCTGGAAGTAAGGAACGCAAGCAGCAAAGGATTGTTCCAAAATATCAACTTTACGGTGAGAGCAGGCGAGATCCTCGGGTTCTCCGGGCTGATGGGTTCGGGACGGACAGAGATCATGCGGTCGATTTTCGGTTTGGAGCCTCTGGACGGTGGCGAAATTATGATTCGAGGCAAAAAGGCTCATATTCGGAAGCCTGCCGACGCGGTTAAACATGGAATTGGATTTATTACCGAAGACCGGAAGGATGAAGGTTTGGTATTAGATTTCTCCATTCGTGAGAATATGGCCTTACCTAATCTGTTCAGCTTCTCAAGTAAGGGGTTCATCTCGACCCAGAAAGAACAGGAATTCGTCGATACGCTCATCAAACGTTTGCAAATTAAGACACAATCATCCGAAACAGCGGTACGAAACCTGTCAGGGGGCAACCAACAGAAGGTGGTTATCGCCAAATGGGTCGGCATTGGCCCAAGTGTGCTCATCCTGGATGAGCCGACACGCGGTGTGGATGTTGGAGCCAAGCGAGAGATTTATCAGTTGATGAACGAGCTGACTGACCGCGGAGTTGCCATCATTATGGTATCTTCCGAACTGCCTGAAGTGCTTGGCATGAGCGATCGAATCGCGGTTGTGCATGAGGGACGCATTAGTGGTGAACTGGCAAAAGAAGAGGCAACACAGGAAAACATTATGACATTGGCTACAGGGGGACAATGATATGACAACTTTGCAGGAAAACCAACCCGCCAAAAGCGGTTTCCGCTTGACGAATCTAACACAGAAATTAGGTCCGTTGCTTGGACTGATCATTCTGATTATCATCGTATCGGTATTAAATCCAAGCTTTTTGGAACCGCTTAACATATTAAATCTATTGCGTCAGGTTTCGATTAACGCGCTGATTGCCTTTGGCATGACATTTGTCATTCTGACAGGCGGCATCGACTTGTCGGTGGGCTCCATTCTGGCTTTATCTAGCGCCTTTGTAGCCAATATGATGCTATCTGGCCTGGATCCGATTCTGTCGATCATTATCGGGGTTGCGCTCGGCGGTGTCATGGGTATGGTGAACGGACTCATGATAACAAAAGGCAAGATGGCTCCATTTATTGCTACATTGGCGACGATGACGGTGTTCCGTGGATTGACGCTGGTATATACGAACGGTAATCCGATTACCGGATTGGGCGATAGCCTGCTGTTCCAACTGTTCGGTCGTGGTTATATGCTAGGCATACCGGTTCCAGCAATCACAATGCTCATTACTTTCGTAATTCTGTGGACGATTTTGCACAAAACTTCTTTCGGCCGTAAAACGTACGCGCTTGGTGGCAATGAGAAAGCGTCTATTATCTCAGGTATTAAAGTGCATCGTGTGAAAATCATGATTTACTCCCTGGTAGGTATGCTGTCAGCGCTGGCAGGCGCGATCCTGACTTCTCGTCTGAATTCTGCGCAGCCAACGGCAGGAACTTCATATGAATTGGACGCCATTGCAGCTGTTGTTCTGGGTGGAACAAGCCTATCAGGTGGTAGAGGACGGATCGTCGGTACATTGATTGGGGTCCTGATTATCGGCGTGTTGAACAATGGTTTGAACCTGCTCGGAGTGAACTCGTTTTATCAAATGGTTGTAAAAGGTGTCGTTATTGCCATCGCTGTCCTGCTGGACCGCAAGAAAACGGCTTAAGGAGAGAAGCGAACATGAAAAAACTAACCATATTGCTTGTAAGCGTAATGATGATCGTTCTGGCAGGATGCTCTCTGGAGCCTCCGGGTTGGGCTAAGCCCGACTCTGCCGGAAGCAATGGACAGAAAAAAATCGGCCTGTCAGTTTCCACGTTGAATAATCCCTTCTTTGTTTCCCTCAAGGACGGAGTCGTTGCGGAAGCCAAAAAACAAGGAATTCAGGTCATCGTGGTTGATGCTCAAAATGATTCAGCCAAACAAACCAATGATGTGGACGACCTGATTCAACAGGGCGTGGATGCTCTGCTGATTAACCCTGCGGATTCCGCGGCAATCTCAACGGCTGTTCAATCGGCCAATAGCGTGGGTATTCCAGTAATTACATTGGACCGTTCCGCAGACAAAGGCGACGTGGCAGCATTGGTCGCATCCGATAACGTCAAAGGTGGACAAATGGCGGCGGAATATTTCGTAAAACAGCTTGGCGAGGGAGCAAAAGTGATTGAACTTGAGGGTGTACCCGGAGCTTCCGCAACAAGAGAGCGGGGGAAAGGTTTCCACGAGATTGCTGACCAAAAACTTAATGTGGTTGCGAAGCAGTCTGCCGATTTTGATCGCTCCAAAGGTTTGAATGTAATGGAGAATCTGCTGCAGGGTAATCCTGACGTGCAGGCTGTATTTGCCCATAACGACGAGATGGCATTGGGGGCGATCGAAGCGATCCAAAGTTCTGGTAAAGACATTCCCGTGATTGGATTTGACGGCAATGATGATGCGATCAAATCCATTAAGGACGGAAAGTTGACAGCAACAGTCGCTCAGCAACCAGTACTGATTGGCCAGCTGGCGGTGCAAGCTGCTCTGGATGTACTGGGCGGCAAGCAGGTAGAAAAATCAATTCCTGCTGAATTGAAGCTGTTGACCAAGGAAAACGCAAACGATTAATTCAACAAGTACGTCCCGTTCTGGACAAAATGTCTAGGGCGGGATTTTTAATTTATCCATCTGCTACGGTGAAAAAGACAGTTAACATTGAAACCTGCGGTAGTTTTTGCCCAGTATAATATTGATTACATCTCGTCAGGAATGTAAATTAGTTGTATGCATGAGAAAAGGAGAGGTTAGCACTACATGGAAAATTTATCAGAGGAAGAACAAGTGCAATCCATCCAAGCTTTCCAATCGACCATACGCAAATCCGAAAACGCCTTGACTAATTTGACTCAGAAAGGGAATAACACTACTTTATTAAAGAAACGACTTAACGCCTTATACGTCGGTTTGGCTATGCTGGAAATGGCCTGGAATCAAAAAGCTCATCAGTTCACCAACGAAGAGTTAGCAGGAGCTCGAAATGTTCTGATTGGATTATTCCCATCACTTGAGAACAGTTATAATAAGTCCAAAGCGGGCAGCCCTCAAAAGACGCTTTTAAGAAGAAGAATCAAGGCATTCGAATTAGCTGTTCAAGCCATGGATGATTATGCAAATAAATAAATCTTCTTTTGCGCATGTCATCCCTGTAATCTATGCACTTGTTCATTTTCAGTTTGCCGATGGTTCACTTCAATGTATAATGATTATTCGAGGTGATGAGGATGGCAAGATCCAAAGAATTTGAAGTTAATGAAGTATTAGATAAAGCCATACAATTGTTCTGGGCCCAAGGATATGAGAAAACTTCAATGCAGGATTTGGTTGGGTTTATGGGCATTCACCGCAGAAGTATCTATGATACATTTGGGGATAAGCATGCTCTCTTTATGAAAGCTCTTGAACGATATGAAACGAAGCAGACCAACAAAATGAGCTTTCTGATTGATACACAAAAACCAATCAAAGAGATAATACGGGCTTTGTTTGAGTCAACAATAAGAAATGAAGGACAACCGTTAGGCTGTTTTCTTGTAAACTCAGGCGTGGAACTGGGCGTACTGGATCCTGAAGTTGCATCCTTGGTTAATGAGAGTTACTTGCGAACAGAGGAATTCTTGAGAAACCTTGTTCTGGAAGGCCAGCAAAAGGGTGAAATTAAGGCTGACATTGATCCTGTAGTTATTTCTCATTATTTGATGAATGCATGGGTGGGCATACGTACGTTGGTTAAGACCACTACGGATCAGCAAAAATTAACAAATATTATGGATATGACATTATCCGTTTTAGATTGAAAGTGGAGTTACACCTTGGATGGCAAAGAGGGAGATGTCTCCACAAAGGCTGATTTGTTTTAGTGATACAGGTTCTTTTCTGTTAACGTTATAAAGAACTTGTATCGCATGTCTGGCAAAACTCATTAGTTCCATGTTCAAACATCATTATATAGTAGTCAGAAAATAATTCTTTACTGTTCGTTCTAGAAATGATATTCTAAATAGCAAGTTAGATCTAACTTTTTTTTGCAATATCAAGAACGATCGTTCTAAAATTATTTTGAAAGCTTATCTATACTAAAATACATGTTGATAAGGAGAAAATAGGATGAAATATACAGTTATTACGGGTGCAAGTTCAGGGATTGGATATGAGACAGCTTTGGCATTTGCTGCACGTGGCAAAAACTTAATTTTGGTCGCTAGAAGAGTGGACAAATTAGAAGAACTCAAATCAGCAATTCAGAATATTGATGCTACAGTAGATGTTATTGTTCATACAAGTGATCTATCGGATACAAGACAGGCATACACACTTTATAACACGCTTAAGGAATACCAAATTGAGACTTGGATTAACAATGCGGGGCTCGGTGAAGGTTCTTTTGTAGCAGAACAGAATTTGGAGAAAGTTGAAACGATGCTGCGTGTGAACATTGAGTCCCTGACGATCCTTTCCACACTGTATGTGCGAGATTACGCAGACGTAGAGGGAACTCAGTTAATTAACGTTGCATCCGCACTTGGATATGCCATCGCTGTTGGGAGTGTTGCGTATTCGGCATCGAAATATTACGTGAGTGCCTTCACAGAAGGGCTTGCCAAAGAACTTGAAATAAAAGGGGCAAAATTAAAAGCAAAAGTACTGGCTCCAGCAATTACGGAAACGGAATTCGTGAAGAAATCATTAGACACAGAAGAATTTGATTACAAAGCAAACATGTCTAAATACCACACTGCCAAAGAAATGGCAGGCTTCATGTTAGATCTATATGATAACAACGAAGTCGTAGGGATTGTAGACCTGAACTACAATTTCAATCTGAGAAGTCCAATCTATCCCATCATTTCAGAGCTGCATTAATTTAATATTTCATCAAACATGGCGTACAACTAAACATTGTGCGCCATGTTTTTATCTGATCCTTTCAATTTTTAGATAACCCACAGAAAACAACGATTATTGATTGATTTTTTCCAGCGATGTGTACCAGTTGTTCACCTCTTCAGTGATCTTATCGCCACCTAGCTTGTGCCATCTAGCGACGACGAGATCGAAGCTTGACAACGGCTCCTGCCCATATACGATTTTGAGCATCGCGTCATGCAGTAACTCGTCAAGGGCGTCACCGATCTTTTCCATCGTAGGCGTAGGTGCACCTGTGAAGGCATCTGTCTTGTAGACGGAGGGATTGCTTTCAACGATTTGCCAGCCCTTCAGCTCTTGAGGTGTACGGAGCAGCTTGTTTTTGATGTCATATGAGGTCTGATCGGATACACCGCTGTTGATGCGAGCAATCGATTCACTGAGCAGGTTAGGGACAGAGGGGAGAGACAGGCTTAAGAGATACTTCTGGGGGTCTGCAAAACCGCCCGGAACCTGGCTTTCCAGAAATGTCACCTTGCCATCCTCATAGCCGTAGTCGTAGCCTTCAGCGATACCCCAGCGATACGGTGAGCCAGCAGGAGGATCAATGAAGTTGTCATAAACAAAGTTCATATAGTTGAAAAAAATCTCGGGATTCGCCATATCTGCGTTGATAGCAATTGCCCCATACTCTGGTGGTGTGCCACGCGTACCAGATAAGCCGCTCGGCCCGACGGGGATCGGGTATGCCTCGAACCTGGCGTCCGGTACTTTCGCAGTTACGTTCCCTAGCGGCCATCCGGCCGCCCACAGCGGCGCCACAATCATGCCTGTCTTGCCAAGCTTCCATGATTCCGTCGCTTGGACCTCATCGAGAATCTCAGCATCCTTTGGTATGTAGCCTCGCTCCATCCAGCGTTTTAACGTCGTTAGACCTTGCCGAACACTTGGTTGGACCGTACCGTAAGACAGCATCCCGTCCGGGTCTGTGCTCCAGATATCCGGCATCTCCCCATAAGCCCCAAATACAAATCCCGCATCCGACATCCAGGTGAAAAACGAATTTTTCAAGCTGATGCTAAGTCCATAGGTGTCGTCTTTACCATTGCCGTCCGGGTCTAGATGAACGAACGCATCCATGACGGACTCCATCTCTTTGAGGGTGGTGGGCGCCTTCAGACCAAGCTTATCAAGCCAATCCTGACGAATGTACAATACCTCGTTCGAATTCATCTTGCCGTCGAGGATTGGTATCGCCATTTTTTTGCCGTTGATCATGTACCGCTCCCACGACTCGGGTGCCTGCGCCATGGCTGCCTTCCACTTGGGTGAGGCATACTGCTCGAACAACTCTCCTACGTCGCGGAAGGCACCGGAGCGCAGCAGCGGATACATATTTTGTCCACCCTTGAATGTGACGATGTCGGGAAGGGACTGACCGGTCGCGATCAAGGTGTTCAGTTTATTGATGTAGACATCCTCATCACCAGTCGTCGTCCAGAGGTAATTGACCTTGATGCCAAGCTTGTCCTCAAACAGTCGGCTCAGTACGTTGTTTTGCAGATCCTCACCGTTTTTGAACTCGATGTCCGGGTACAGATGCCCAACGGTCGTCAAGACGACGGGAGACTCATATTTTCCACCGATGAACGAAGGGGCAGGCCTGACAGAAGTGTTTTCTTTCTTCAGTAGTTGGGAGGGTGCCGTTGGATCTTCCCAAAAGATAAACGAGAAAATCATAACGACTAGAAACAAGATGATCGCGAGGCCAAACAGACCTGTCTGCCTCAACCATTTCCAGATTAACATATCTCTGTTACCTCCTGTTCACGGACCACTTTCCAGCGCAACGTCACCTGAAGTCCACCCAGTTCTCCATTAGCCAGCTCCATATCGGCCTCTGAGCCGAGCATCGCTCTCATCCGCTCATATACATTGTGAAGCGCCCAGGCAGTATTGGCGTCCGCGCCGTAGTAGATTGCATTACGAAGCGTGTCGAGTCGACCGGGCTCGACACCACAGCCGTTATCCGCCACAATAAGCTCACAATATTCACCGTTGGAATAGCCACGAATTCGGATGTCACCAACCATGCGCAGCGCCTCAATGCCGTGCAGAATGGCATTTTCCGCGAGCGGTTGTAGAAGCAGTCGCGGCACCTGTATATCGAGGAGCTGCTCTTCGACATCAATGGTGAAAACGAAGCGGTCCATCTGAAGGCTCTGGATCGTCAGGTATAACCGGACGAGCTCAAGCTCATCCCGCACCGTTGTATACGTGTTCTCGAACTTGATCGTTTGCCGGAAATAACGGCTTAAGCTTATAGACATGTCAATGACGGCCTGCTTCTCATCAAGCTCGGTCATACTCTTGATAAATGCAAGCGAGTTGTACAGGAAGTGCGGCTGGATCTGGGATTGGAGCTGCCGAAGCTTTGCTTCTTTGGAGCGTATCTGTTCCATGTAAACCCTTTCAATTAATTCTTTGATCTCTTTGGACATTTCGTTGAAGCGCTCAAACAAATACATGAATTCGTCATTGCTCTCTTGGTGGAGCTTGATGGAATATTGACCGGATGTGATTTTCCTCACGCCCCAGAGCAGTTTACGTATCGGAATCTGCACGTCCCGGTATAACAGCAGGGCGAGCAGGATACTGAACAGAAGTAGGAAAACGCTAGAGAAGTAGTAGAGACGCTGGTTGGCATAGATCGGATTGAGCACCTCACTGATCGGGGTATAGTCGGCGATGTACCAATCTTTAAAGTTACTCAGAGCAGTGAAATTAACGAGGTATTGCTCACCGTTCAGTTTAATAAGTCGGTTACCACTCAGTTCTTTACCAACTTCAAGTCGGCTTGTCAATTCACGGATGAAAGGAAGCTTCCCTGTGTCGCTTGCAAGCACATCCCCGGCCGTAGACAACAAGATTGTGCTGTTGTCGTTCGTTCCCTTGGCGCGGTCCAAGTAGGCGAGTACATTTTTGGTGTCGATCTTGGCCCTGACGACATAAGACACTTCCTCCGGATCAAAGCGGAAGGTGTACGGATGCGCCAAATAATACGTCAAATACGTGCCATCGCCCGTCTGCTCATACTGCCAGAACGGACGGAAGTGCGTCTCCAGGTACAGTTCGCTTAACTTTGACGAAGAGGACGTGGAGGAGAAAGATGAACTATCCTCATCGTAAATCACCATAAATTCGGCGTTCCAGTTGTTCAGGGCATGCAACAGGTTCAACTTGTCCGATACCCGCAGTTTCAACTTGTTCAGCTCAAAATCTCCTTCCAGAAAGGAAGGAGTCGCAAGCAATCGCACATCTTTGTCGAGTACGAGAAAATCGCTAAAGGACGATACTTTGGACAGATTGTTGTCGATGTCTCCGGCCAGGAAAGTAAGCTCATTCAATTTCACTCTTTGAATTTCCTGCTTGATGAGCCGCACGCTGGAGCGATTGGTCAGGTAGTACAGAAGCAGGGTAGAGACGAGCAGTAGAAAGATGACAAGTACAATTTTTGTGAAAATGGTTAGTTTCATTATAATGTCCCCGTTCGGTCAGGAGGATTGATGACGGAAGTCTTGCGGTGTCAGTCCACAATGCTCTTTGAACAACTTGATGAAGTACTGCGGCTTATGGTAGCCGATTGCCGTCGCAACGTCGCTAACCTTGAGTTCTGGTTGCTCGATAAGGATTTCCCGCGCGCGCTGCATGCGCACTTTGTACAAATATTCGCTAATATTTTCGCTTGCCTTGCTTTTGAACAGAGCGGACAGATACGCGGGATGCAGGCCGACGTGATCCGCTGCCGTCTGCAGCGTGGCGTCCGCGAGATGCGCTGTGATGAATTGCTGGACCTTACGGATGAGCGCTACTTGCTCATTGTTCCATTCGCTTTTGGTCATCTCCCGCAATCGCTCGAGCGTGAGTACTATCCAATCCTGAAGCTGGTACATATGGCGGAAACGGTTGGCTTCAGAGGCCTTTTCCAGCTCTGGAGGGATGATCTCAAGCAGGCTGAGTCCGTTTTTGTGGGCAAAAAAGCTGAAGGCGCCCATCGCGTGATAATAGAGCTCAAGGAGCGTTTCCCGTGAATCCATTCGTTTGTTTGTCACCTCAAGGAAAATGGCGTCCCACTTGGCAGAGATCGCCTCCCACTGGTAAATTTCGAACAACTGGATCAACGTGGGTGACTCGTAAAGACTATGGACTCGGTAGGGCTTTTCCGGCACTAAGGCGTCCTGCAGGCGGATTAAGAGGTCCGTCTCACCGCCAAGATGGCGGGTGAGTATAGCCAGTGCGTCCTGGTAAGTTTCACGCAGGCCATGAGCCATGACCTGCCAATGGCTCACGACGATTGAAATGCTGCTTTTGAGAAAGTGTCTGACGTGCTGCTGCAGCCTGGCCGCCAAATGTTCGAGGGATCGCTGCCGATTAAGCTCCGGCTCCTTCTCCCGCGCTAGCCATGACTCTTCCCGTACCTTGAGAACGAAGACTTCATGCTCGTACGCATCACGCCCGTGCCAGACATGAAACAATTCCGAGAAGGTTTCCTCAGCGATATTTGCGACGGCCGAGGAGAGCAGGGACTGGTCCTTCCAGTTCAACTCCTCAGCAGACGATTCAATGCGTAGGAGGCATATTGCAGTTTCGTCGCTCGGACAGAACGGCAGCCGATAATAAGCCATTTTTTCTTCGAGAAGCTTGGGAGCAAGCTTCCTACCTTGAAGCAGATCCATAAGCAGCTTTTCTCGAAACAATGGCATATGTTCGCTGAGCATGCTCATTGCCTTCACCTGTTTTCCCCGTTCGTCCCATTCCAGATGAAGCGCTTCCGTAAGTTGGCGCAGCATGTCGGCCAGCTCTCTTTGGTCGACTGGCTTGAGCAGATAACCATCCACCTGTTGTCTGATCGCCTCCTGTGCGTAGTCCCATTCGCCGTAGCCGGATAGCAGGATGCTTTTGAAGTGTTTGTCGTATTTTTTTATATGCTCGATCAGCTCCAGGCCGGAGATCCCGGGCATTCGAATATCGGTGATGATAATATCGACGGGATAGCTCTTGCAATGTTCGAGTGCCTCTTCGCCAGAGAAAGCCTTGTGAACCTTGCCAATGCCGAGCGCTTCCCACGGCATGGTGCGTTCGAGACTGTCCACGAGATGAGCATGATCATCAACAATTAGTAGCTCATACATGCGTAAATCCCCCAGTCAGTTTTCGCTTGTTACGGTTGACATATCTTCAACCTTTTTATTATCTGAGCAGAACTGTTCCTTTGTCAATTGCAGGCTGAAGACGCCAGAATCGTTGCCTTGAATTCGCTCATCTCGACGACTAATCCCTGCCTCAGCCTTGACACCTCGGCAGCGAATGCCATCAGATGGCTGTCAAGCGAGGCCTGAGCGGAGGCGACTGCTACGAATTCGGCCTCGTCCGAATGGGCGAGTACATAGGGAGCATAGCTAGGCAGCCCTCGGGCGTTTGCGCCAATCAGAGCCAGCTTTATTTTTTCATGGAGATATACATACCTCCTATTGGATTTTGCGATACCAAGGCAAACGTGAGAGGGGCGCATCAACTTGAAGTTCGGTAGGCCCGTTGATGATATTTCCATCCTCGTCCTGCCATTGACCTTCAGGAAAAACCACGTTTCTGGATGTCAGTCCCTTGACGACAACTGGCGCAACGAGCAGATTCTGTCCGAGGAGAAACTGGTCATTTACGAGCTCATAGCCGCAGTCGGGATATTCGAACTCCAAGCTGCGCAGTATCGGTAAACCGTCTGCAGTGGCTTGGCGAGCAAGCGCCAGAAGTTCGGGACCAAGCTCGGATCTTAGCTGTACAGCGTCAAGGCACCAGGTTAGCTCCTCACCTTTCAGCACGCGCCAGGGTGCCATGGAAAACTGCATCACAGGGAACAGTGCGGCACACTGGGTGTACCTTACGAACAACTCGCTGTCAAAGTGAAATTCCGGGGAGTTGATATCGCCGTCCATACCGCCGCCGATCATATCGGGGCAGTTAAATGCGTAACCAAGCAGTCCCTGAGCAATCGCGTTGGGTATGAGTCCGCTGAGCCCAGTGGCGTCCCAGGTATGTGTCTTGTCCCGCTGGCGCTGGATGAGTCCCTGGCCACCGAGTTTCCAACACATCCGCAACTCAACCAGCGAGTAGCCAACTCCGAGATTAGCATATGCTTCGCAGTCTTCAAGCTGACGCAGGGGACGAGTCCATGCAACGGGCTGGGTCGTGTCCGCTCCGCCCGGCAAGAACGGCTCGCCGGCGTCAAGCTTAAAACCATCAACACCGTAATCAGTGATCAGACGATCCATCTGCCGCTTGAACCAGGCCGCACCTTCCTCCTTCGTATAATCCACAACTGCGCTGTACCCATTCCACCAATGTCGGATGATTGGCGCGTTGTCCACGCCTATTAGAAGCAGATCACCCGCCCGCAATTCCTTAAACATGGTGCAGTCCGCACTTACGTATGGGCACATCCAGAGCATCACCTTGAAACCCATGCCATGAAGCGTATCGATCATCTCCCGGGGATTCGGGAACCTGTGCTTGTCAAAGTCCCACATGCCATAATCCATCATCCAATTGTCGTCGATAATGAGGACGCCGGGCGGTAGCCCGTTCGCTAGAATTGATTCTGCATAACGGATAATTCTGTCCTGCGTGGGGTTATAGAACATCTCGACCCAGGTACAGTACTGCGGGGCTGTGAAGACGAGAGCGTCGGGCATTTGCTTGGAAGGAGGGAAGTGTGTGCCAGCAGCATGACGGTATGCTCCCTGCAGGGAGCTATGTTCCTCCTCCACGACGACTTCACCTGCGTTATCAAAGACCGAGAGTCCATTCCCGTCCACATGGAAAGCAAACGGTTCCTCGCTCCAAATATATCTGCCTTTATTGGAGAGCAGCAAAGGCGAGGCCTGATTGTCATCCGTCACACGCAAATCCCTCGTATATGTTGTCTGGCCAAACGGCATGGAGCTGCCATCGTTGATCACACCGCCCCACCAGTACTCACCGGGCAACTGGGTGATTGAGATATTATTCATGGGAGAATTCTCCTTTGGAATTGCGGACAAAATCTTGTGGATGATTTGCCCCAATCGTTTGAATTTAGGTACGCGTTTTATTATGCAGAGATCATCCGCAGTTGGGAAGGGGATCTTAAAAATGTGGTTTGAATCTTAAAATCTAGGCATTTAAACCGGATTTTTCCTGATTTATGATGAGAACGTCAAGAGCTCACGACGATCGACTGACGGAAAAAACGCGCATTTTTTCCGTCCTCCAGCTTTTGGAGCATGATTGCTGGACATAAGAGTACAACTTCATTTTTAAGAAAAGTCGAGGGGAGTTTGATGATGAATATAAGAAAAAAAATGGTAGCAGGGATCGCCAGCTTACTTCTTGTCTCGTTGATGGCGGGCTGTAATAGTTCTAACGACGGGGGCGGGGCTACCGACGGTGGTGCCCAGAAGAACGTTACGATCTCTTATACGATCTGGGACAAAAACCAGCAGCCGGCAATGGAGGCGATCGCCGATGCGTTCACTGAGCAGCACCCGAATATCAAGGTGAAAGTTGATGCTATTCCTTGGGGCGAATATTGGACGAAGATGTCCGCCGCAGCGCCAGCGGGAATGCTGCCTGATGTATTCTGGATGCATGGCGGTCAGTTTATGAAGTACGCAGAAGGCCAGTTCCTCGAGCCGATCACGGACAAAGTGCAGGCCAATGAAATCGATCTGAACAACTACGCGTCCAACCTCGTCTCCATCTATACGATGGACGGTCAAAACTACGGTATTCCAAAGGACTTCGATACCATTGGTCTGGCCTACAACAAGGAGCTGTTCGATCAGGCGAACATTCCTTATCCAGACGATACATGGGATTATGCCAAGCTTGCTGAAGTCGCCAAACAGCTAAGTCAGCCAGACAAGGGCATTTACGGTTTTGGCGCAAAGCTGGACACCCAAGCGGGCTACTGGAACGACATGTTAGCGAACGGTGGTTTTATTTTAAATGACGACATGACCAAATCCGGCTACGACGAGTTGGCTTCGATTGAGGCACTAAAGGCCCGTTACCAGATGATTCTTGACAAGGCTTCGCCGACGCACCAGCAGATGACCGACACGGATTCGGTCGAAATGTTCAAGTCCGGCAAGCTCGCGATGATTTTCGATGGATCTTGGGATAACGGGAATCTGGCGAGTAGTGAAATTATCAAAGGAAAGTACGATTGGGCACCCCTGCCGAAGGGGAAGGTCAAGCGTGGCAATATCATTAATGGCATCGGCAACGTCATGTCCACTAAGGGTAAGCACAAGGATGAAGCATGGCAGTTCCTGAAATTCCTCGGCTCCAAGGAGGCCGCTGAGATCACGGCAGAGATGGGTGCCGCGATTCCGGCGTTCAATAATACGCAAGACGCATGGGTGAAGAACAATCCCGATTTGAACCTGCAGGTATTCATTGATCAGGCGGGGGACGCGACTCCGTACCCGAGCGGTTCAAAATCGTACCCAGTCTGGTTCTCGAAAGAAGCAGAAATCATGTCACAGGCATGGGGCGGCGCCATTTCAATCGAAGAAGGTGCCAAGAAAGTGGCGGAAATGATGAATCAGACGATTGAGGACGCAAAGTAAGCGCCCTACGTCAGGCAAAATTGTCGATGGTATTCCGGTTAACGGAATACCTATGGCACAAATGAGGTGAAGGCAATGCATTCGAAAAGCAGATATATATGGGCTTATATGATGATCGCTCCGACATTGATCGGAACGCTCGTTTTCTGGAGCTGGCCAGCAGTCTATTCCATCTATCTGAGCTTCCTGAAGTCCGAAAACTTCGGCCTTATCAACCACTGGGTCGGTTGGGCCAACTACGAAAGATTATTTATGGACGAAGAGTTCTGGCAAAATCTACGTAATACGATACTTTATGTTGTGCTGTTTGTACCTACGACGATTATACTTTCGACGTTCTTCGCCGTACTGCTGAACGCTAAGATCAAGGGCCAGGCGGTCTACCGGGTCATTTATTTTCTACCGCAGGTTACGATGGCAGCCGCGGCTGCTATGGTGTGGGTCATTATTTTCGCTCAGGATTACGGACTACTAAACTCTGTACTCGGCACACACATCGCGTGGATCTCTGACAAGCGGTTCGCCATGTATGCTCTTGTCATGGTCGGTGTTTGGGGAGCGATTGGCTTTAACATGTTGCTGATCCTAGCTGGGCTTCAAGGCATTCCACGTACTCTGTATGAGGCGGCTGAGATTGATGGCGCTGTCGGTTTTCGCAAGTTTCGTTCCATTACGCTCCCGCTATTAACACCAACATTATTTTTTACGTCGATCGTGCTTGTGATCGGTGCCACACAAATTTTTGACAGTATCTATCTGATTATCGGTAAAACGAACGTTGCGCTACCGGCCGTGCGTTCTCTTGTATACGCTTATTACCAAAATTCATTTATCTATTACGATCAGAACTATGGAGCAGCGATTGTCAACATTTTGCTGGTGATCAACCTGGTTTTGACGGGTATCCAGTTCATGCTGCAAAAAAAATGGGTGATTTACGATTGAGGAGGTACGAAAGTGAGCAGAGTTGTCTCTTCGAAGCATAGAAGCAACCTTATTATTCATTTGGTTCTGATCGCTGGCGCAGCCGTCATGGTGCTTCCATTTCTCTGGATGATTCTTACGTCGCTCAAGACGACGACGGAGGCGACCCAGATTCCGATTACGATATTACCTGCCGAGCCGAGCTTGCGAGGCTATGTAGACGCCCTTAGGCAGTCGGCCTTCTTGCATTATTATGCGAATACGCTGATGGCTGCGTTCATGAAGACATTATTCCCTGTCGTCTTCAGCGCGATGGCGGCCTTTGCATTTGCACGCATTCGCTTTCCGGGTAGAGGTCTGTGTTTTTTTCTGATCATTTCGGTCATGATGATTCCCAACCCGGTGTTCTATACCCCGCAATATTTGATGATGAGCAAACTAGGATTGGTGAATACGACGACCGCACTTTGGATCACTTCGCTCGTCAGCCCATTTGCTACCTTTTTGCTGCGCCAGTTTTTCCTCGGCATCTCCAAAGAATTGGAGGAGGCGGCAGTGCTCGACGGATGCAATCCGTTCCAAATCTTTCGCTACATCATGCTGCCGCTTGTCAAGTCAGCACTGGTTGCAGTCGTCATCATCCAACTACTCTGGTCATGGAATGAACTACAGTGGCCACTTATCATCAACAGCTCACCGGAAAAATTAACGCTGTCGGCAGGCCTTGCCACACTTGTCTCCATGTTCGGTACGGATTATCCTGTATTGATGGCTGGGGCGTTCATGGCCGTTATTCCGATGCTCATACTGTTTTTTATTTTCCAACGGCGGTTTATTGAGGGTGTCGCCTTCAGTGCCAGTAAGGGATGATTTTTTGAATTACGCCGATGTAATCTGGAAAATGGATTGAGCGTACCACCACGTTTACTAAGCTTTTTGCATCAAGTAGAGACGAGGTGTGTTCTCGTTCATGCTTGGAGTTCCGAGCTGGAGAGGGGGTGAGTGAGACTGGCGAGCAAGTTCGTTGCCATATTTAATAGTTAATCTCATGCGAACAGGAGTGAAAGATGCAATGTCGAATGCAAGAATCGCAAGGCTAGGATTGATGATGGTCGTCTTTTGTCTACTTGGCTCGATAATGTTTATGAACTTCAAGCCCAACCATGCCTATGCGTCAGGGGAGTGGCAAGCCCAAACCTATGACCCGAACAAAGCAGGGCTGGAGCTAAATCCACTGAAGGGATTTTTACCCTTCTCCAAGCTTCCCTCGGAAAGTGTTGATCCGAACAACAGTTTTCCGCACAGCATGGAATGGTTCTACGTTTCACTTCGTGACCTGATGACGGATTGGAACACATACAACTGGGCACCGCTGGATGCCTATCTAAATGATATCGCTAGTCGGGGCAACCAGGCGGCTTTCCGTGTCTACGTTGACTACCCGGGGCGTACAAGCGGTATTCCGCAGTTTCTAATTAATGGCGGGCTTATGACCCGAGATTATGATCAGAACGGCAATCATGATACATCCACTCACAGTCTGGCCCCCGACTGGAACGACGCAAATCTGAATCAGGCTTTGCGACAGTTCGTCACCGCACTTGGGGCCCGCTATGATGGCGATCCTCGGATTGGCTTCCTGACAACAGGATTATACGGATTTTGGGGAGAGTGGCATACATGGCCCTACAATACAGACCCAACGAATTGGGAGATGAACCAGAGTAACCGTGACGGACTGCTTTCGGCATTCAAGAGCGCATTCCAGAAGACCCAGGTACTGGCCAGGTATCCTTATTCGGCGAGTACAGCAGATTTGAAAAACGCTTTCGGCTACCATGATGATTCTTTTTCGTACGAAACGTTGTTCGCAAATGACTGGGGATTCTGGAGTTTGATTACGCAGAACGGCCTGCAGAACATCTGGAAGACTCATCCGATTGGTGGCGAATTATACCCACCCCTCCAGCAGGATACGAGTTTTTGGCAGCACTGGCCCAACCAAAACGGTGAAGACTTCCAGACCTCAGTCGAAACGACACACGCCTCTTGGCTAATGTACGATCGTGTGTACAAAAATTCTTTGCCTGACGAGACGGCTAAGCTTAATGCGCTGCGAGCTCATAAAATGCTTGGTTATACGCTGTACAATTCATCGGTGCAGCTGAGTGATTCATCGGCGTCCTCACTGCAAGTCAACGTCAAACTCCAGAACAAGGGCGTTGCTCCGTTTTACTACAATTGGGAGGTCGAGTTCGGCGTACTGAATTCCTCCGACACATGGGTTAAGTCGCTTGGCACAAAATCGTGGAATCTGAAAAGCATCTTGCCTGGAGACACGGACTATTCCTTCTCGTATAGTGCGAATCACAACCTTCCCGCAGGGGATTACAGGTTAGTCATGCGGATTGTCAATCCACTCACCGGCGGCAAGACCATTCGTTTTGCGAACACGCGTCAGGACGCGAACCTAAATGGCTGGCTAACACTGTCCGGTTTCCACGTTTCTGGGAGTGCTACGACTTCTACTTTACTGGCTGACCCGCCCGTGACGCCAGTCACACCTCCGAATTCAGGTGTTAGCACCTATGAGGCAGAGGCAGCGGGAAACACGTTAGCAGGTTCAGCGGTCATTGCGAACTGCACGACTTGCTCAGGTGGGGCAAAGGTGGGTTATTTAGGCAACGGTAGCGGCACGCTGAAGTTTAATAGTGTAACCGTGCCGTCAGCAGGCAACTACAAATTGATGATCCAGTACTTGAATGGTGAAGCGAGCCGCTCCGCCATATTAAGTGTAAATGGAGCGGCTGGTACATCGCTCAGCTTCCCAAGTTCCGGCGCTTGGACAACAGTGGCTTCACAGGAGACGACAGTACATCTGCAGGCGGGGTCCAATACGTTGCTGTTCTCACAGCCCACGGGTTATGCCCCAGATATCGACCGCATCTTAGTGAGTGTGAACCCTACCGGTTCGGGAGGGTAAAGAAGGTCAGCCATCCCTTCCAGTTAGACAGTTAAGAGAATGACTCTTACTGTTGAG